>JAICEP010000257.1 GCA_025924095.1 Sorangium sp. | reverse complement strand
TCCCCTCACCTCCCCGGCGTCGTCCCTAAGCGCAGGCTCACGGCGCCGGCTTGCCCGCTATCCTCTCCAGGGCCGCGCAGCCGGCACCGCTCGCGATCTCGAGCGCGGCCGTGAGCGCGCACAGGCGCGTCGCCCGCCCGAGCGCGGCCGGATCGCCCGACACGATGGCCCGCTTGGCCTCGTACACGGTGCGGAACGACAGCGTCGTCTGCGCGCGAGGGGGCAGCTCCGCGCGGCGCGCCGCGAGCACCTCGCCGAGCTTCGGGCCGGGATCGGCCGCAGGCACCCACGTCCAGACCGACGCGATCAGGGCGTCCGCGAACGCCGCGCGCAGCTCGTCGCCGCCGCGCGCGCCGTCGCACGGGAGCGTAGGACCGGTCGGCCCGACGTCGGTGGCAAGGAGCCTCCGCCGCGCGATCCGCCGGAGCAGATCGTTGTTCACGCCGGCGAGCTTGCCGTCCTCCTCCGAGAACGCCCCCGCCTTGAACCGCACGGCGAGCGCGGCGCACCGCTCGTCGCGCTCCGCGCGCGCCTTCTCCTCGGCGCGGGCCTTCTCCTCGGCGCGCACCCGCTCCTCGCGCTCGCGCGCCTCCCGGGCCTCGACCGCGGCGCACTGCTCCATCCGCGCGGCCACGCGCCGCTGCTGCTCGCTCGCCGCCCGGCCGAGATCGCCCGGCGCGATCTCGCGGACGGCGCACACCTCGGGGCGCGCGAGGAGCGCGTCGACGCGCGCGCGAGCGGTCTGGACCCGCACGATCACCGACAGCGCCGCCACGATGACGAGGGCCGAGACCGCGATCGACGCGAGCTTGCGGATCTGCCGGCGGCGGTACGCCTTGGCGAGCGCGCCGCCGCCGCTCTCGTCGAGCAGCTTGCGGCAGCGGCCGATCATCGCCTTCCAGACCGCGACGTCGTCGGCGAGCGCCTGGAGCGGCTCGGCGAAAGGGCGATCGCGCCGGACCTTGTTCGCCAGCCGCTCCAGGCACAGGCCCACGTCCGGCGCCTGGCCGTAGTCGGTCACCTCGGCGACCCCCTCGAGCAGCCCGCCGATGCGCCCCGCGTAGACGTCCCACGCGACCACGGCCTCGGTCTGGCTGTCGCCGAGCCGCTCGATCGCCTCGCGCACCTCGTCCATGGGGAGGAGGCGCTCGACGTCCTCCTTGCGGACGCCGGCGAGCTTCGCCGCATGCTCGACGCCGCGCTGAAAGCCGCCGAGGAGCCCCTCGGGGGCGAGCGCAACGAGCCCCTCCGGCACCCTGCTGGCCTGAATGGACGCGCCGGCGTGGTGCAACGGCCCCATCGCGCAGGTCAGGAAGGTGCCCCCGAGCTTCACTTCCATTGCACCGTCGCCCTCTCTACCCCGGACGGCGCGGCGCGGAAAGGCTCGCCGCGTGTCCTCGACGCATCACCGGCCGCTGCGCGGGGCCTCGAGATCCCAGAGGGCGTAGAGCACGTCGACGTCGTACTCGGTGTGTCGCCAGCCCGGGTGGAGGCGGTAGCTGCGCGGGAGCAGGCCCGAGCGCAGGATCGCGTCTGTCTGCTCGGCGAACGTGTAAAGATACATGCTCACGCCGGACAGCTCGGCGTCGGAGAGCGGGCGCGCGGCGCGCTCGTGCATCCGGACGTGCGGCCTGCGCTCGACGATGCTCACCAGCATCCGGCCGCCGGGCCGCATCGCGCCGGCGAGGTTCGTGAGGGCGAGCGCGAGATCGTCGCAGAACTCCAGCGTTCCGAGCGCGAGCGCGACGTCGAACCGCCCCCACGAGCGGGGGATCGGGAGGTGGTAGTCGTGCCGGTGGTACGCGCCGAGGGGCCGCTTCTTGCGGGCGATCTCGAGCATGCCCTCGGCGATGTCGAAGCCGACGACATCGACGGACGGCGGGAGATCGCGCGTGAGGTGGCCCGGACCGCAGCCCGCGTCGAGCACGCGGCCCCCCTCGGGGACGGCATCGCGCAGGAACGCGCGCACGGGCTTCTCGTAGTGCTGGATGTCCTTCCAGGTGGAGACGTAGTCGGGCGCGAAGTCCTCGTAATAGCCGACGAGCCGCTCGATCCGGGTCGATCGCTTCATGACGCGCCCTTCAGGTGATGTCGTCGACCGCCTGGACGGTCTCCTGGATGTCGTGCTGGTGCGTGTGGCCGAGGAGCTCGCGCGCCCGCCGGTCGTCGACCATGCACACGTAGCGGATGTGATCGAGCTCGGGGGCCGGGAACGAGGTCGCCCGGAACCGCCAGAGCCGCGGGATGATCGTCTGCATGAGGAAGTGGGGAATCGCCGCGTGCGCCCGCCCTGTCATGTCGATGACGCGCGAGAGCGGCAGCGGCGCCGGGCCCGCGAGGTTGAAGATCCCGCGCACGCCGGGGCGGAGCGCCGCGGCGATCGCGGAGACCACGTCGTCCTGGTGGATGACCTGCACCATCGGATCGAAGCCGAGGAGCGTCGGGATGACGTTGAGCCGGAGGTAATTCGACGGCGCGTTGCGCACGGAGCCGAGGATGTGGACCGGCCGGAGGATGACCGTCTCGGTCTGCGGGTGCTTCCAGAAGAACGACTGCGCCAGCATGTCGACCTCGATGAGGTCGCGGATCTCGCTGAACGAGGCGCCGCCGAGCAGCGGCGCGTCCTCGGTGATGAACTGCGGGTTGTCGGGGCGCGGCCCGTAGGCGTTCGCGCTGGACAGCACGATGAGCTTGGGCACGTCGTACTGCGCGACGAACTCGAGCAGCCGCTGGAAGCCGGCGAGGTTCCAGCTGTGGTGCTCCATCTGGCTGGCCCGCGGGTCGTGCATGACCCCGAGGTGGACCACCGCGGCGAGCTGCTCCTGGCGGAAGATGTCCTGGGTCTTCTTGCGGCGGATATCGATCTGGTGATGCTCGATGTCCTTGGGGCGCCCGTCGAAGCTGCGCCGGTCGACGCCGATCACGCGCCGCTCGCGGTGGAGGCGCCGCGCGAGCCGCCGTCCGAGACGACCGCAGATGCCGGTGATGAGGATGGGCCGGAGGGACGGATCCGTGTCTGCACCGGGGCGGCGGCCTCGACCGAGGATTCGTTCGCTCATCGGAGCGACGGTCGCTTCGAGGCGGCCGATGGTCAAGCCCTTCCTGCCGGTGCAGTCTCACGCGAGGTTTGCTATCGTCCCGCGCCCATGGCCAGCAGAACGACGCTCGCCAGGCTGAGCCACTTCGTCACCCACAGCGCGCTGCCGCTCGCGCGGGTCGGGGTCGACAGCCTGCGCGGCACGATCGACGACGCGACCATCCGGTTGCTCGGTCAGGATTTCGAGGATCGGCTGCGCCGGGTCGCGCTGCCGCACGCCGCCGACGGGGTGGACCCGTTCGGGCTCGACCGCGCGTGGGCGAAGTACGCGGTCGGGGTCGCGGCCTTCTTTCATCGCTTCTATTTCCGGACCGAGGTGTTCGGCATCGACCGCGTCCCGAGCGGACGGGTCCTCCTGATCGCCAACCACTCCGGCCAGCTCCCGTTCGACGGCCTGCTGATCGCGGCCTCGCTGTTCCTCGACGCCGAGCCGCCGCGCGTGATGCGGAGCATGGTCGAGAAGTGGACGCAGACCCTGCCGTTCGTGGCGACGTTCTTCTCGCGCGTGGGCCAGGTGGTCGGCGTGCCCGAGAACGCGCGGCGGCTGCTCGACATGGGCGCCGCGATCCTTGTGTTCCCGGAGGGGACGCGCGGGATCTCGAAGGGGTTCTCCAGCCGCTATCAGCTGCTCGACTTCGGGCTCGGGTTCATGCGGCTCGCGCTCGAGACCGACACGCCGATCGTGCCCATCGCGGTCGTCGGGGGCGAGGAACAGTACATCTCGCTCGGCAACCTCGAGTCGGTCTCGAAGGCGCTCGGGATGCCGACGTTCCCGATGATCCCTCAGGTGCTGATCCCCGGCGGCCAGATGCCGCTGCCGACCCGATACAGGATCTACTTCGGCGAGCCCATGACGTTCCAGGGCGATCCCGACGACGACGACGCGGTGATCCAGGAGAAGGTCGGCCTCGTGAAGGGCCGGATCCAGTCGATGCTGAACCGCGGGCTGAAGGAGCGGAAGAACATCTTCTGGTGATCGCGTGATCGCGTGATCGCGTGACCGCGTGATCGCGTGACCGCGTGATCGCGTGATCCTGCGGGCGCTCAGGCGCCCGCCAGCGTGACCACGGCCTCGGGGCCGAGCGAGAGGACGCGCGCGCGACCCCCGAGGATGGCGGGCTCGTTGCGGAGGCCGTGGCCGATCGGCAGCCCGGCGACGACGGGGACCCCGAGCGGCAGCAGCCTGTCGCGGAGGACCTCGTCCACCGTGACGCCGTCCGGGCCTGGATTGCACTGCTCGAAGTCGCCCAGGATCACCGCCGCGGCCGGCGCGAGGTGGCCGCCGACCTCCAGCGTCGCGAGCATGCGATCGATGCGGTAAGGCCGCTCGGTGACGTCCTCGATCACAAGGACGCACCCCTCCGGCACGCAGAGGCGGCCGGCCGCGGCGCAGGCGTGGAGCAGGGCCAGGTTGCCGCCGAAGAGCGGGCCCTCGGCGGCGCCGGCGCGCAGCGTGGTCAGGCCCTCGAAGCGGCGCTCGCCGAGCGGATCTTCGAGGGCGCGGAGCAGCGCGGCGCGGGCGCGGGCGTCGCCGCGGCCGAGCGCTGTGACGTGGGCGCCGTGGAGCGAGGCGACGCCGGCGCGCGTGGCCTCGACGTGGAGGGCCGTGACGTCGGAGAAGCCGACGATCCAGCGAGGGCGCTCGGCGAGGACGCTCCAGTCGAGCCGGTGGACGAACCGGTTCGCGCCGTAACCGCCGCGGGCCGCGAAGATGGCGCGCACGTCGGGGTGCGACAGCGCGCGGACGAGCTCGTCCCTCCTCCGCGCGTCGCTGCCGGCCAGGTAACCGGTCCGCGCGAACATCCCGTGGCTGGAGGGCGCCGAGAGCGACGGCTCCCCGCCCCCGCGGCTGTCGCCGGCGAGCGGAGGGCCTCCGCCGGTATCGAAGAGCACGCGGTAGCGCTGGGCGAGCCAGCCGAGGCCGACCCGCGCGAGGACGTGCTCGAACGGGCTGGAGGGGGCGATCACGGCGACGGTGTCGCCCGGCCGGAGCGCCGGGGGGAGGATCAGAGGGGGCATGTTTCCTCTGTGCCTCTGTGGCTCAAGATCTCTCCGTCGCGCGGCTAAGGAGCGCCGGAGTCGTCGTCGAGGAATTCCACATCTTCCGCGTCCTCGTCGACGTCGACCTCGTCGGAGGCAGGCAGGGGCGGCGCGATGGAGGGGGGGCGCGAGGGCGCCGCGAACGACGGCGGCGGCGGCGCGACGGGCTGCTGGGGGGCAGCGGGCGCGACGGGCTCCGCCCCATAGGCCTCTCCGCCGTCGTCGAGGCCGCCGTACGCCGGCGGCGCCGCGTAGCCGTCGAGGTCCGGCTGCGGCGCAGGGATGGCTTGCTCGTCGGCGGTCGGCGCGGTGTGGCCGGTGCTCTCCGGAGGAAGCTCCTGCTCCTCGGGCGGCGCCGCGTGGGCGTCGGCGGCGCCGCTGTTCGCGTCGCCCTCGGCCGTCGCGATCAACGCGTCGTCTCCGTACGCCTCAGCCTGCGGCTCCGGCGCGATCTGCGGCGCCTCCGGGCTGGCCACCCCGGGGGCGTCCACCAGCAGCGCCTCGGCAGCCGCGTGCACCCCGCCGCCCGCGTAGCCGTTGCTCATGGCCGCCGCCCCGGCGCCAATCGCCACGCCGGGAGCCTCGAGGGTCGGCAACCGGGGCGCGAGCGGCGGCTCGGTCAGCGAGAGGCCCGGCGGCCGGGTCGGCAGCGAGGGCGGCGGCGGGGTGCGCTTGAGCTTGCCGGTCTTCGCCCGCTCGAGGCCCGCCGTCGCCTCCGGATCGCCCGCCTTCATGCGGAGGACGCGGCGCCAGGCGTCCGCCGCCTCCCGCGCCTCGCCGAGCTCCTCCTCCCAGAGGCGCGCCACCTTCCGCGCGAGCTCCGCCCGCTGCGCCGGATCGCGACCGCGGAGGACCTGGTCCTCGTACAGCTGGATCATGCCGCGGTGGTCGCCGAGCTCCTGCAGCAGACTGGACAGCTCGTTCATCACGTCCTGATCCGAGGGCGACAGGTCGTGGAGCTTCTTCAGATCCGCCGCGGCGCCCTGCCGGTCGCCGAGCACGTCGCGCCGCAGCCTGGCCCGCCGCTGGAGGAGCTTGCGCACGAGCGGGCCGTCGAACACCTCGTCCAGCGCGCGGTTCAGCGTCGCGCCGATGCGGGGCAGGTCGCCCACCTCGCGGCCGAGCGCCTCGAGGGCGTCGAGCGACGCGTCGTCGACCTGCGTGAGCACGGCGTCGCCGAGCCAGCTGAAGGCGCGGTCGACGTCCCCGAGGTCCTGGTAGGCGATCGTGGCCGCCCGGCGCAGCAGCGCCACCCGGGTGCGGCCGCCGTCGCGCGAGCCCTGGCCGCCGGCCGCGAGCGCCTCGGCGAGGATCGTCCGCAGCACGGTCGACTGGGACCGCTCGTCGTCGTCCCGCGCCACCCGCTCGAGGGTGGTGATCGTCTCCTCCTGGACGCCGCCGCCGAGGGCCTGCTCGAAGAAGCTCCTCGCCCGATCGATGGCGCCGCGCTCGCAGGCGATCTGGGCGGCGCGGACGAGCGCCGCGAGGCGATCGGCCGGGGTGCGGCAACGGCCCACCTGGCGCTCGAAGAGATCGATGATGAGGCTCGGGGCCTCGGCCAGCGCCGCGAGCCGCTGGAGCAGCGGCTCGACCTCGGCGGTCGGCACGCTCGACAGCGCGCCCTCGCCGTGGTGGATGGACTCCAGCGGGTCGGCGCCCATCGAGACTCGGACCTCTGCCTGCCGTATGAGCTCCACCGCGCGGGCCATGCCCGAGAGATCCCTGGCGAGGAGCTCGTGCGCGACGGCGAGGGCCTCGCGATCCTGGAGCTCCACCGCGATCGCCTCGAGCTTCTCCGCGAGGCCGGCGTCGGCGGTGCGCGAGCGGGCGAGCTCCATCGCCACGCGCGCGGCGTCGCGGTGGCGGTCGACCTCCACGAACCTGTCGAAGGCCCCGCGCAGGGCGACCTCGCGCCCCGCGCGCGCGACCGACTCGTTCCAGGCGACCAGCTTTGTCGCGACGACGCCCTTCCACCCGAGGCGGTCGCCGAGCGCGACGTAGGCATCCCGGCACCGCTCATCGCCCTGGTCCGCGAGCCGCTCGAGGAGGGACAGCGCCTCGTCGCTCCTGCCGAGCGCCAGCTCCAGGATCTCGGCGAGGCGGCGGGTCATGTTCGACGCCTCGTCCTCGTCGCCCTCCACCTCGATCAACGCCGCCTGGAGGCGCGCGACCGTCGGCCAGTCGTTCAGCCGCTCGGCGAGCCGCTGGAGCCGCGCGATCGCGTCGAGGTCGTCCGGCTCGGCGGCGTGGACGATCTCGAGCGCCCTGACGGCGCCGTGCGGCTCGTCGAGCGGCCCCTCGTACAGCGCCGCGAGCCGCTGCGCGATGTCGAGCTGCTCGGGGCCGTCCACGAGCGCGAGCTCGCGCTCGAGCGCGCCCGCGGTGCCCCGCAGGTTGCCGCGCCGCTCCTCCAGATCGGCGATCCCCCGGAGCGCGATCCGGTTCTGCGGATCGAGATCGGTGACGACGCTCTCGTAGCGCGCGATCGCCGCCTCGAGGTCGCCGGATCCGTCCGCGAGCATGCGCGCCTCGCGCAGGACGAGCGAGATCTTGCCGGGCTCGCTGTCCGTGAGCGCGCTGAGCCTGTGGAGGAGCTCCACGCCGTGCTGGTGATCGCCGCGCTCGCCGGCGACCTCGGCGAGCCGCGCGAGCGCCTCGGCGTCCTCGCCGTCGGTGAGCAGCAGCGAGAGCGTCGCGCGCTCCCCGTCGCGGTCGCCGAGCTCGCGCTGCGCCACCGCCGCCGCCCGCCGCGCCGCGACGCGCGCCGCCCGGTCGCCGAGCAGCTCGGCCCGGTGAAGGAGGAACCGCACGAGCTCGGGCAAGCGGTTCGTGCGCCGGTAGAGGTCCTCGATCGCGGGGGCGCAGGCGTCGCTCGCCGGATCGATCTCGATCGCGCGCTCGACCCGGTCGAGCGCGCCCTCGACGTCGCCGGCGCTGAGGAGCAGCTCGGCGGCCTGGACGAACAGCGCCGGGCGCGCCTTGCGGTCCGCGAGCAGCGCGCGCTCGCAGAGCGCCCGCGCCGCCTCGACGAGCCGGCCGGCCGCGACGTAGGCCTTCTCCGAGAGCTCCCACAGCTTCGGCTGGCGCAGCAGCTCGGCCACCTGGCTGTACGCGTCGCCCGCGGCGCCGGGCTCGTCGAGCCGCATCCGGAGCTCGCCGAGCTTCTGGAGGAGCGGCGCGCGGGTGAGCTTGTCCTGGAACCGGGAGGTCGCGTCGGCGAGGACCCGCGCGGCGAGGTCGAACCGCTCGCCCCGCTCGAAGAGCTTGACCGCGGACTGGATCGCCGCGCTGTCCTCGGGCGAGAGGGCCGCGACGCGCACCCACGCCTCGGCGGCCGCGATCGGATCGCGGCGCTTCTGCTCGTGGAGCGAGGCGAGCTGCTTCTCGATCTCGATCCTCTGCGCGACGTCCGAGGTCGCCACGGCCTCCTGCTCGAGCAGCGCGGCGAGATCGTCCCAGCGGGAGCTCCGCTCGAGCAGCCGCCGCAGCTCGGCCTGGGCCTGCGCGTCGCCGGGATCGAGCTCGGAGAGCAGCTTCCAGGCCTGGACCGCCGTGTCGACGTCGCGCAGCTGCGCCTCGCACAGCCCCGCCACGTCGCGCAGCTGCGCCATCCGGCGCTCGACGGGGGCCGTGGGGACGCGCGCCGCCGCGAGCAGGACATCGCGCAGCTCGGCGAACATCCGCTTCTGGCGGAGGTGCTCGTCGACCTGCGCGAGGGCGTCCGGGTTGGCCGGATCGGCCTTGAGCACCTCGCGCAGTCGGGCGAGCGGCAGCGGCTTGCGGGGCTCGGTCACCTCGTCTGCCGCGGGCGACGCCTCCAGCGGGGGCGAGGCGCCGGGGGCCCCAGGAGCCGGCGCGGAGCCGGGTGCGGCCTGCACCGGGCCGGAGCTCGGCCCGGCGGCGCTCGGGAGCGACGCCGGCGCGTCCGAGGCCGCGGGCCCCGGCACGGGAGCGAACGAGGAGGCCGGCGCGAACGCGGCCACCGCCGGCTGGGCAAGCTCCACCGCGTTCGCGGCGGCTGCCGGGGGCGACGGGATGCCGGAGGGGGGCACCGACGGCGCATGCGCAGGGGCGACGCCCGCGGCAGGCGGCGCCGAGGACGTCCGCGCCGGAGCGGGGATCGCGCCCACCGGCGGCGGCACCGACGGCAGCCTCGGAGGGGGCGGCGGCACGGACGCCCTCTTGCGCGCCTCGACCGCCATGAACCCGTTCGGGTTCACCTGGAGGTAGGCGAGGTAGCGCGGGCGGAGCTCGGCGGTGCGGCCCAGCTGCTTCGCGTAGTGATCGGCGAGCTGCATCGCGCGGTCGTGGCCCGGCAGCGCGCGCAGCGCGTACACCGAGTACGAGTAGCCGTACTCCCCGTCGTACGTCTCCGCGAGCGCGACGAAGAGCTCCGTGGCCTCGTCGCGCTCCGGCTGCGGCACCGGCTCGCCGGCCTCGACGCGGTCGACGACGGCGACGCCGAGCGCCTGGATCAGCCCCACGTCGTGCGGCACGAACGCGCGCGCGCTCCGCAGGGCCACCGTGGAGCCGGCGAGGTCGCCGGCGCGGCGCCGGATGTCGGCCTCGTCGCGCAGCAGGGCGAGCCGCCGATCCGGGTCGTCGACGAGCGCCTGCTCCATCGCGAAGTACGGGATCGCCTCGGCGTACTGCTGCTGGGCCTTCAGCATCTCGCG
>JAICEP010000256.1 GCA_025924095.1 Sorangium sp. | reverse complement strand
GGCCCCAGCGCCGGCCCGATGCCGTCCGCGCTCAGGAGCGCCACGAGCCCGGCCTCCACGCCGACGCCCGCGAGCATCCCGGCCCGCGCCGCCGCCGGATCCGCGCCGGCCTGCCGCCGCACGGGCGCCATCCACCGCCGCACGTCGTCAGGGACGGCGACGCGCTCGCCGCCCGCCGCGCCCTCGGGCGGCGCGCGCGTCGAGAGCAGGTTGGCCTCCAGGAGGCTCGCCTGCAGGAGCTCGACGGCGCGCACGGCCATCACCGAGGGGGCCGCGGCGCCGGACACCTCCACCGTGCGCACGACGGTCTTCTGCGTCACCCGGTCGACGATCCAGAGGTCCGCCGTGGCGCCCGCGCGGGAGCGGAAGATCGCCGCGGCCGCGAACGCGCCCTCGTCCTGCGCGGCGCGCTCCAGCGCGTCGCGCGCGTCGTGCGCGTCTCCCCGGCGCGCTCGCGGGACGCGCACCACCTCGAACCCCGCCGCGCCGAGCTCGGCCCGGAGCCGCGTGGCCGCCTCGCGGACCAGCGGGTCGTCCGCGTCGGCCTCGACGATCACGACCCGCGAGGCGGCCGCCGCGGCCTCCGGCGGGGGCGCGGCCTCGGCCCGCATCGGGGCGAGCGCCGGGGCGAGCAAGAGCCAGGTCAGAAGAGAAAAGGAGCGCACTCGCCCAGGGCTTTATCAGATCGCGGGCGGGGGCGGAGACGCGTCACGGCTTCACGAGATCGCGCGCCACGGGTGCGTGCGCGCCGCGCGGGTGGCGCTTCAGGTAGAGCTCCGCCACCGGGCGCGCCGCCGACCGGCCGCCCGTGCGCTCGACAGCGACCATCTTGCGGCCGAGCGCCTCGGCCGCGAACGGGCCGCCCGGCGACTCGGCGAGGTACGCGTCGTACCAGGCCACCGCCGCCCCCGGTGAGCCGCCGTCGTCGACCATGCGCCCGAGCAGGAAGGCCGCCGCCTTCCCGTGGCTCGTCCCGGGGAACCGCTTGCGCGTCGCGGTGAGCGCGCGCTGCGCGACGTCGCCCCGCCGCGCGTACCGCGCCGCGTCCGCCAGCGCGACAAGGTCGTCGAGGGGGCCGTGATCGAGCACGCCGCCCAGGCCGCGCTGCTCCGCCTCGGCCAGGACCGACCGGAAATCCCCCGCCGCCACGCGCTTCGCCCAGCTCGGCGCCGCCGCCGCGCCGTCCGGCGCCGCCGCCGAACCGTCCGGCGGAAGGCCCGCGGGCGCCCCTTCAGCCCGCGAGCCCTCCGGCCGTGCGGCCCCGGCGTCGCCTTCGTCGCCAGGTCCGGTGTTCCTGTCTCCGCCGGGCAGCGCCGCCCCCGCGGACGACGGCCCCTGCTGCGCCGGCCCCGCCGCGCTGGCCGCGTCGCCGCGCGAGATCTTCACGTCGCCCTCGCGCATCCGCGCCACGAGCCGCTGTCCGGCGCGGAGCGGCAGCCCGTCGGGCGCGAGCGGCCCGCGCACGGTCACGCTCCCCTCGTGCAGATCGACGCGCAGGGTGCCGTCGCCGCGCGTCCACGACACGTCGAACGCCGTGCCGGTGACCAGCACCGCGAACGGCCCCGCCTCGACCGACCAGCGCGCCTTCGGCCGCGGCGTCACGCGCAGCGACGCCCGGCCGTCCTCGAGCAGCATGCGCGCCCCGACCGCGTCGACCTCCGCCACGCGCAGCGCGCTGCCCGGCGAGAGCGCGACGGTGGTGCCGTCCGTGAAGCGCAGCCGCGCCTCCTCGCCCGCCGCGGCGATGTAGCCGCCCGCGGCGCCGGGCGCGCCCTCGACGGCGTAGTCGAGCCGCCGCGACGGCCAGAGCGCGACGAGCGCGAGCGCGAGCGCCGCCGCGCCGGCGAGCGCGAAGCCCCACCGCGCCCGCCCCGCGGGCAGCGGCCAGAGCCCGAGGGAGCGCAGCCACGACGCGACGCGGCCCAGGTCGCCCTCGCGGCGGCGGGCGGCCCCGCGGCTCACCGCATCGACGAAGCGGGCGCGCTCGGCGGCGTCGTGCGCCGCGTCGACGTCGGCGGGGAGGCCCTCCCGCGCGAGGTCGGCGAGCCGGCTCAACTTCTCCGCTTCATTCATCGTGCTCTCCTCCGCAGGCAAGGCTCCCGGGCGGATCGAGCGCTTGCGGGGCCTTCGTGAGGTAGGCCGAGAGCGCGGGATCGCGCTGCGCGGCGGTGAGGATCCGGTGAGAGGCGCGCGCGAGGTGGCGCTTCGTCGTGGCCAGGGAGCACCCGAGCGCGTCGGCGATCTCGGTGAGCTCGAGCCCCTCGATGAACCGCAGGACGAAGAGCGCCCGCGACCGGTCGTCCACCTTGTCGAGGATGTCGTAGAGCCGCGTGAGCGCGGCGCGCCCCTGCGGATCCTGCTGCGCGCCGCCGACGTCCGGGAGCTCGCCCGAGGGCGACAGCTGGAGCCAGCGGCGCAGGCGCCGGCGCCGCAGCTCGGCGCGCGCGACGCGCACCGCGATGCCGATGATGAAGCTCGAGAGCAGCGACGGATCCCGCAGGTCCTTCGCCACGCGGAAGAAGCGCAGGAACGTGTCCTGCACGTGATCGTCGACCTCGTCGCCCGGCCCGAGGGTGCGCGTCAGGATCCGGCGCACGAGGGGCGCGAACCGCTGCCACACGACCGGCGCGGCGCCCGGGTGTCCCTGCGCCGCGGCGCGCGCCAGCGCCACGTCGTCGGTCGCGGACAGCGGCAGCGCCTGCACGCTCCCCCTTTGCGTGGAGGGCGCGACCGCTGTCAAGGGCGGGACGGTCGAGCGGCGCGTTCGGATCACGCCCAGCAGTGCTCCCCGGGGGGGCTCCGCGGCTCAAGATTCAGCATGTGGACGGAGCGGCTCCGCCGCGACCTCCGGGGCCGCTCCGGCGCGACCGCGGGGCGCCGGGAGCAGCACCTCCACGTCGAAGAGCCGCGACGCCGAACGCCGTCACGGAACGCCGTCACGGAACGTGTTGTATCGGTTGTAACCTGAACGCATGACGAAGCTCGGCGCGGTTCATGCCACCGGATCAGCGAGCCCGCTGCAGGGCTACGCCGTGGACGCCATCCTCCATGAGGGGCCGATGAGCACCGTGCGCCGCGCGCGCCGCGCGTCGGACGGGCAGCCCGTCGTGCTGAAGGGACCGAGCGCCGGGCGGGCGTCGCCGCGCGCGATCGCGAGGCTCCGCCACGAGCAGGTGATCACGCGCGAGATCGCGCACCCGGGCGTCCTCCGCATCCTCGACGTCGAGGAGAGCGACGGGGGGCCCGTGCTCGTCCTGGAGGACTTCGGCGGGGCGTCGCTCGACATCGTCCTGCGGAGCGACGGGCTCGGTCTGGCCACGATCCTGCGGATCGGCATCCACGTCGCGGACGCCCTCGCGTCGCTGCACCACGCGGGCGTCATTCACAAGGACGTCAAGCCGCACAACCTCCTCGTCCGCCTCGATCCGCTGGTGGTCAAGCTCTCCGACTTCGGGATCGCAACGCGCCTGTCGCAGGAGGCGCCGCGGGCCGAGAGCCCGGACGCCGTGGAGGGGACCCTGGCGTACATTTCACCCGAGCAGACGGGCTGGATGAACCGCAGCCTCGACTGCCGGACGGACCTCTACTCCCTGGGCGTCACCCTCTACGAGATGCTCACGGGCGCTCCCCCGTTCACAGCGCCGAGCGCCATGGAGCTCGTCCACTGTCACCTGGCCAGGACGCCGACGCCGCCGCACGCCGCGTCGACCGAGATCCCGAGCGTCGTCTCCGATCTCGTCATGAAGCTCCTCTCCAAGGCCGCCGAGGATCGGTATCCGTGCGCCGAGGCGCTGCGCGCCGATCTCGAGGAGTGCCTCCGGAGGTACGAGGCCGACGGCCGCGTCGAACCTTTCCCGCTCGGCGAGCGCGACGCGGGCGGCCGGCTCTGGCTGCCGGAGAAGCTCTACGGGCGCGACGCCGAGACGCAGGCGGTCGTGGCCGCGTGCGAGCGCGTGGCGGCCGGCGCCGTCGAGCTGTTCCTCATCTCCGGCCACGCCGGCGTCGGCAAATCCGCCCTCGTCCGCGAGGTCTACAAGGTGCTCGCGCGGCGGCCCGGGTACTTCGTCTCGGGGAAGTTCGGCCAGCTCAAGCAGCGTACCCCCTACGCGGCCATCGCGCAGGCGTTCGGCGAGCTGTGCGAGCGCATACTGTCGGAGGGCGAGGCGTCCGTGGCGCGCTGGAAGGCCCGGCTGAGCGCCGCGCTCGGCTCGATGGGGCAGGTCGTCGTCGACGTCATCCCCGAGCTCGCGCGCCTCATCGGCCCCCAGCCCCCCGCGCAGCCGCTCGGGCCGAACGAGTCGAAGAACCGCTTCAGCCTGGCGTTCCAGACCTTCGTCCGCGCCGTGACGGAGGAGCACCTCCTCGTGCTCTTCATCGACGACCTCCAGTGGGCCGACCCGGCCTCGCTGAAGCTCCTCGAGCTCCTGATGACCGATCCGGACGGCCGCGGGATGCTCGTGATCGGCGCCTACCGCGACCAGGAGATCGACGACGCCCACCCGCTGGCGAGGCTCGTCCGCGACCTGCGGGCGGCGAACGCGCCCGTCTCCGATGTGTGGCTCGGGCCGCTCGAGCTCGAGGACATCCGCCGGCTCCTCGCCGACGCCCTGCGCTGCCGCCTCGAGGACACGGACGCCTTCGCGGCGCTGATCCTGGAGAGGACCGCGGGCAACCCGTTCTTCATCCACCAGCTCCTGCACGCCCTCGCCGGCGAGGGGATCGTGCGCTTCGATCCGGCCGCGGGGGCGTGGGCGTGGAGCCTCGACCGCGCCCGGAGCGCGGAGGGCGCGGAGGGCGTCGTCGAGCTGATGGCCGCGAAGATCCGGCGGCTCGCGCCCGGCGCGCAGCGCGCCCTCCGGCTCGCCGCCTGCGTTGGCCACCGCTTCGACCTCAGGACGCTCGCGCTCGTCGCCGAGCAGCCCCCGGGCGAGGTGGCCGCGGCCCTCTGGGAGGCCCTGCGGGAGGGCCTCGTCGTACCCCTCGATCCCGAGTACCGCTTCGTCCACGCCGGCGACGCGGCGGTCGCGGGCAGGCTGCTCGAGGACCCCTCGTTCCGCGTCTCGTACCGGTTCCTGCACGATCGCGTCCAGCAGGCGGCGTACGCGCTCATCGACGAGCCGGAGCGGAAGCGGCTGCACCACCGCATCGGCCGGCTGCTCGCGGCGAGCCTCGGCGAGGACCCGAGCGACGAGGAGCTGTTCGTCGTCGTCGGCCACCTGAACGTCGCCGCGGCCCCGAGCGAGGATCCGGCGGAGCGCGGCGAGCTCGTGCGGCTCAACCTGGCCGCGGGGCGGCGCGCGCAGGCGGCGACCGCGTACGACGCCGCGTTCGGCTACCTGAGCGCCGCGGCGTCCGCGCTCGGCCCGGATCCATGGGCCGGCGAGCCTGGCCTCGCCTTCGACGTCTTCGACATCCATGCCGCAAAGGCCGAGTGCGCGCACCTGAGCGGCCGCTGCGACGAGGCGGAGGCGCTCTTCGACGCCCTCCTCGAGCGCGCCGCCTCGGACGTGGAGCGCGCGCGCGTTGACTGCCTGCGGATGGTCCTCTACAACGCGCAGCACCGCTGGGCGGACACGCTCGCGGTGGCGCTCCAGGGCCTGCGCCGCTTCGGCATGGAGGTGCCCACCGAGGGCGAGGCGCTCGCCGCCGCGCTCGGCGCGGAGCTCGCCGAGGCCGAGCGCGGCTTCGCCGCCCGGCGGGGCGAGGACGTCGGCGCGGGCCCGGAGCTCGCCGATCCGCGCGTCAGGGCCGTGGTGGAGATGCTCGGCCACGGCTCGCCATCGGCGTATTTCCTCAACCCGCCGCTGGCCCAGCTCCTCGCCGTCAGGATGACGAACCTGTCGCTCCGGCACGGGAGCTCGCCGATGGCCAGCGTGGCGTACGCGCTCCACGGCTTCTACCTGGCCGCGTTCTGGAGCCAGCCGCACGAGGGCTACAGGATCGTGCGGATGGGCGTCGCCCTGAACGACAGGTACCGGGTCGATGCCATCAGGGCGAAGGTCGACTTCAACTACGGGGTCGTCATGAGCCTCTCGAGGCCGCAGCGCGAGGCGCTCGAGGTCCTCCAGCGGGCGCGGATCGCCGGGATGGAGACCGGCGACTTCATGTTCGCGTCGGCGTCCTCCAACCTCGTCGCCCAGATGAAGCTCAGCCTGGAAGGCGAGCTCCGGCGCGTGCGCGAGGACGTCGGCGGGTTCCTGCGCTTCACCTCCCGCACGAAGGACGCGCTGTCGACGGCGGTCCAGACCGTCGCGCGGCAGGTGATCCAGAACCTCGAGGGGCGCACGCTGGACCGCGGCACGCTGAGCGACGCCGGCTTCGACGAGGACGCCCTCGCGCCGAAGCTCGAGGCGGTGGGCTTCGCGATCGTCGCCGGCTTCTACTACACGAACAAGCTCGCGCTCGCGTACCTCTACGGCGATCACGAGGGCGCGCTCCGGATGGCGCGCCGCGCGCACGAGCGGGCCCGCGCCCTGACGGGCCAGTACATCGGCGTCGTCGATCTGCCGCTCTACACCTGTCTCACCCTCCTGGCGCTCGGCCCTCGGGCGAGCGGCGAGGAGGACGGCGCGCTGGCCGAGATGCTCGCGTCGAGCCACGACAAGCTCGCCGTCCTCGCGCGGGACTGCCCCGAGCTCCGGCACCTGGAGCTGCTCGTCCGGGCGGAGCGCGCGCGCGTCGCCGGGGAGGCGCTGGAGCCGATCCTCGAGCTCTACCAGCAGGCGAGCGACGCGGCGGAGCAGGCGGGGTACGTGCGCTACCGCGCGCTCGTCAGCGAGCTCTGCGGCAGGTTCCTCGCCTCGAGGCGCATGCCGTGGCTCGCGCGGTCGTGCCTCGTCGAGGCCTACCAGGCCTACGCGCGCTGGGGCGCCACGGCCAAGCTGCGGCAGATGGAGGAGGCCTACGTCGAGCTGCTCCCCCGCGCGGCGGCGGGCCAGCCCGCGTCCGCGGACCTCCTGTCGAACCTGACCTCGGTCGCCTCGTCGACGACCGAGATGGTCGCGCGGCGCGTGGCGCTGCTCGACGCGGCGGCGCTCATCCGCGCCGCGCAGGCCGTGGCGCGCGAGATCGACCTCGGCCGCGTCATGACGCGGCTGCTCCGGCTCGCCATCGAGAGCGTCGGCGCCCAGCGGGGCGCGCTGATCCTGGACCACGAGGGCGGGCCGCGCGTGGAGGCCGTCGTCGAGGACGAGGGCGAGGTGCGCGTCGGCCCGTCGACGCCCGTGCGCGAGAGCGGCGCCGCGGCCGCGCGGGTGATCGAGCTCGCGATGAGCAGCGGGGGCGCCGTCGTCGTGGCGGACGCCGCGCAGGACGCGCGCTTCGACGGCGATCCCTACGTCGCGGCGCGCAAGCCGCGATCCGTGCTCGCGCTGCCCATGGTGAGCCAGGGGGACGTCTCGGGCATCCTCTATCTGGAGAACAACGCCGCGCCCGACGTGTTCTCGCGCGCCCGCCTCGACGTGCTCGAGCTCGTCGCCGCGCAGGCCGCCATCGCCGTGAAGAACGCGCTGCTCTACGCGCGCGTCCAGGCGGCGAGCGACGAGCTCCGCCGCGCCAACGGCGCGCTCGAGGCGGCTGTCGCCGCCCGCACAGCGGAGCTCTCCTCGGCGAAGGCGCAGCTCGAGGAGGAGCTCGCCGAGCGGTCGCGCGCCGAGCAGGAGCGCGCCGGCCTGCAGGAGGACCTCATCCGCATGCAGCGCGAGCGGCTCGCGGAGCTGTCGACGCCGCTCATCCCGATCACCGACAGGATCATGGTCATGCCGCTCATCGGGACCGTCGACGCGCAGCGCGCGGACGAGGCGCTCGCCGCGGCGCTCCGCGGCGTGTCGGAGACGGGGGCCCAGGTCGTCATCCTGGACATCACGGGCGTGCGGGGCGTGGACAGCGGCGTCGCGGCGACGCTCCTGCGCACCGCGACAGCGCTGCGCCTGCTCGGCGCCGAGGCGGTGATCACAGGGATCGCCCCCCGCGTCTCGCAGACGCTCGTCGGCCTCGGCATCGATCTCGGCGAGACCGTCGTCCAGGGGACGCTCCAGCGCGGGATCGCCTACGCGATCCGGAGGACCGGCGAGGCGCCGCGGCTCGCCCGCGTGGCGTCCGGCGGCCGTGGCTGAGGGCGGCCCGGCTGGCGAGCCTGCGCGACGCGCCGCGGCTCGCCAGCGCGGCGTCCGGCGCCGTCGCCGAGGGCGCCTCAGTTGGCGAGCTTGTTCTCCTCGCGGTGGCCGAAGATCGACTCCCAGTTGGAGCGGTAGGCGTCGGTCGCGACCTGGGCGGGGCCGGACCGGGGCGCGTCGGCCCCGCGGGGCCCCGGGAGCAGCACCTCCACGTCGAAGAGCCGGGTGTGCTCGGACCGCTGCGTCAGCTTCACGAGCTCTCCGGCCAGCGGGCGCCCGTGCTCGGTGGGCCGCAGCTCACCGATCTCGATCCGGTCCTCCCGGCTCCGGATGACCCGGAAGCCCTCCCCCTGCTCGACGGGGCTGTGGATGAAGACGACGTCCTGGTTCGTGGGCGACGCGGGCTTGTCCCGGTTCTGCGGCGGCTCGTCCTTGCCCATCACCGAAAGCTTCCCACGTTTGCCCCCCGGGGCGCCAGGCGAAGCGAGCGGCCGATCTCCATGCCGCGCCTGCGCCTCGCCGCCTCGCGCGGCCTCCAAAATTTGGCCAGCGCCGGGCTTAGGCCGTACTGCCGGCCAGAGGGCCCTCTGCACCGCGGAGGTCCCGCGATCGCGGACGCGGCTTCGCGGCGAAGCGGAGGAGTGGGCGTATGAACGTTCGAGGCGCAGAGGGAGATGGCGTTCGCAAGGCGCCGGAATCCTTGGAGAGAGATCGCGAGAGCGGCGGCGGCGAGCGGCGCGCCGGCGCCGGGCAGCGGGTCCGCATCGAGGCGCTCGTCGCGATCGGCGAGACGTCGGGCGGCGGCTTCGAGGCCGAATCGATCGACATGTCCCCGGAGGGGATGCGCCTGCGCACGGCGTACCTGCCGCGGGTCGGCGACGCGCTGATCTGCCGCTTCGACGGGCTCGGCAAGGAGCTCGTCGTCGAGGGCGAGGTGTGCTGGCGCGCCGAGGAGGCGCGCGGCGGCGAGTTCGGCCTGCGCTTCACCGGCCTCGACGCCGAGGCGGAGGAGGCGGTGCGCTCGATGTGCTCGTCGATGGATGCCGCCGCCGCCGGCGCCGCGCCGGCGCTCGCGGTCCCCTCGGGCGCGGCGCAGCGGGGCGCGCGCGTGCGGCTCCACATCGACGGGCTGGGCTCGCCCATGAAGGCGCGCGTGCGCGCGGGGGGGCTCGACGATCTCGAGGTCGGCTCCAACCTGGAGTTCCTCAAGGTGGGCCGCTCCCTCGAGCTGGAGGAGGTCGAGCAGGGCACGCGCCGCGAGGCGTACATCGACCACGTGAAGGTCGAGGTCGACCCGGCGACGAGCGTGCCGCAGCTCGTGGTCACGCTGCGCTACGAGGCGCCCCGCGCGGCCAGGGCGTCGCGCCCGCGCGCGGCGTCGTCCGAGTCCCTGCCCCCGGCGAGGCCGGCGGCGGCGCTCGACGCGGGAGCGCCCGCGCGGGCGCCGTCGGTCCCGCCGCCGGGCGAGAGCCCGCGGGCGTCGTCGGCGCCGCAGGGCGAGCGCGCGCCGGGGCGGGCGTCGTCGGCGCCGCCGGCCGATCCGGGCGAGCGCGCGCCGGGGCGGGCGTCGTCGGCGCCGCCGCCGCGCGATCCGGGCGAGCGCGCACCGGCGCGGGCGTCGTCGGCGCCGGCGCCTGCGCGCGATCCGCAGGGCGAGCGCGCCTCGGTCGGCGCGAGCGGCGCGAGCGCCGCGCGCGGCGGTGCG
>JAICEP010000255.1 GCA_025924095.1 Sorangium sp. | reverse complement strand
CGAGAGATCCTCGAGGTCGTCCGCGGGCTCGGCGACCTGAGCGGCAAGCGCATCGCCGTGCAGGAGCACGGGGCGCCGAGCCACGAGCTCTACGCCGGGCTCGAGGCGGCCGGCGCCCGGGTCACGCCGGTGCCCGTGTACCGCTGGGCGCTCCCGGAGGACACCGCGCCGCTCCGGCAGGCGCTCCGTCTCCTGGCCGACGGCGGCGCGGCGATCACGCTCTTCACGAGCCGCGCGCAGGTCGAGCACGCGCTCCTCGTGGCGGCCGAGGAGGGGCTCGTCGAGCGGCTGCGCGCCGGGCTCGCGCGGGGCGTGGTGGCGTCGATCGGGCCGGTCTGTTCGGAGGCGCTGCGCGCCGAGGGGATCGAGCCCGACTTCGAGCCCGAGCACCCCAAGATGGGTCACCTTGTCAAGGCCGCGGCCGTGCGCTCGGGCGAGATCCTCGACCGCAAGGGGAACCAGGGCGACGCGCCCCTGCCGGCTCAGTCTTCGTAGTCGTCGTACTCGCCGTCGCTCTCGTCGGCGGACCGCGCCACCGTCGCCGGCCGCGGCGCGAGGCCGGGCTCCGCGCCGGCGGCCGCGGCGGACGCGGGCTGATGCGTGTCCGCGTGCCCCCGGTCGATCAGCTCGGCGCGGTAGAGCACGCGCCCGTCCTCGGAGGTGATCTCGCCGCCCACGTCGCCCCAGGCGAAGTCGTCGCTCTGGAGCGTGCGCATCGTCGCCTTCGTCCTGCCGATGCGCACGCGGAAGCTGGTCTTCTGGCACGCGATGGAGGCGCCGCCGACCTCGACGTTCACCGCCTCGCTGCCGAGCACTTCCTCGTTCTCGTCGGCGGCGAGCGCGGTCTTGGCCATCATCGCGTCGTAGACCGAGAGGGTCGCGGGCCGCTCGGCGCCGTCGTCGACCCACGCCGCGCTGAGGATCTCGCCGCGCCGGCTGGGCGCGTCGCTCATGCGGACGCGCAGCGCCTCGGTCTCCTTGCCGTCCTCGAGGGTCACGTCGACCACGAGGACGTCCCCCTCGCGCGCGACGACCCGCTGCGTGAGGAGCAGCGGCGTCTTCCTGAAGCTGCCCGAGAACCGGTGGGCCACGTAATCGCCGGGCGCGCGCGCGGGGGCCGTCTCGTCCGCGACCGGGCCGCTCGCCTCGGTCGAGCCCTTCGCGCGCTGCGGGACCTCGCGCTGCGCCTGGGCCGCTGCCTTGGCGGAGGCGCCCTGAGGGCGGTCAGCTCGAGCGTTCGTTCCGATCCCGGCGCCGCAGCCGGCGGCCAGGACCGAGGTGAGGACGGCGAAGAGCAGCGGTCGGTTCATGCACCTCCGGTACAGGAGGGCGCTGGCCACGGCCCAATTTCTGGCATTTCCATGGACGCGCCGGGCCTCGTGCGAGGCGGCGCGCCGGCGGTGCTCAGGGCAGCTTGCCGCTCGGGAGGAGATCGTCGAAGGCGGCGTCGAACTCGTCCGCGATCATCTCGGCGCCGACCGCGCGCGCGGCCGGCTTCGGGACGTCGATGCGGCGCAGCCGCTCCGCGACGCTGCCGCGCGGGTCGCTGTAGCTCGGGCTCATCCGGGCGACGCGCTGGAAGTAGTAGTGCGCCTGCTCGGGGATGCCGCGCACCTCGTAGGCGTTCGCGATCTCGTACGTCAGCGCGAGCTCCTGCTCGACCGTCTTGTGCGAGGCGTGCAGCCCCCGGATGAGCGCGTCGACGCCCCCCTCGATGTTGCCCATCTGCAGGTAGGTGACGCCGATCATCGACTGGCAGACGCACTCGCGCCCGGGGTCGCGGGCGGCGAGCTCGAACTCGGCGATGGCGTCCGCGTACAGGCCCATCTCCTTGTACGCGACCCCGAGATCGTAGTGCGTCGACGCGTCGGACTCGGAGATCTGCGCCGCGACGCCGGCCTTGAACTGCTCGAAGACGCTCTCGACGCTGACCTGCCGAGGATCGTCCTGGACGCCCGTCACCGAGCCCGGCGCGACCTCGAGCTCGTCGATCAGCTTGAGCGACTCGGCGATGTCGAACGCGCGGTCCTCGTCCGGCCGCTCGCTGCCGCGCGGGACGACCCGCGTGCCGCTCTCGTTGTCGGTCGCCGCGCGCGCCACGCGCGCATCCGACGCCAGGTCGGTGACCTCGCGCAGCCGCTCCATCAGGAGCGGGTGGTTCGGCAGCCGCGCGAGCTGCTCCTCGAGGATGTTCCGCGCCTCCTCGAACATCCCGTGCTGCGCGAAGAACTCGACCTCCTCGAGGGCGTCCTCGTCGAGCGCGTCGGCGCGCCGCAGGGACCCCGGCGGCACGGAGCGCCCCGACGCCGGCCGGACCGACCCCGGCCGGGCCGACGCCGGGCTGTACAGGGCCGGCGGCGCGGCGAGCACGGGGGGCGGCGGCATCGAGGAGGGCGGCGGCGGCGCCTGCGAGGCGGCGACCGCCAGGGGGTGCCCGGGCGAACGGCTCGGGCTGACCGACGCCGTCTCCTCCTCGTCGTCGACGTCGTCCAGCTCATCGAGCGGCTCGGCGTCCTCGACGTCCTCGACCTCCTCGACCTCCTCGACGTCGTCGATCGGGAAGCTCGGCAGCGGCGGCTCGTTCGCGAACGGATCGTCGAGGTGCGTGACGAGCTGCGGCCGCCGGGGGAGCGCCTCGACGACGCCGTCCTCGTCGAGGGTGTACGCGGGCAGCGGCGCGTCGGGATCGTAGAGATCCTGGCTCGGCACCTCGGACGCGTACGCGTCGTTCTCGCCGGACATCGGCGAGACCTCCGGCCCGGTGTGCTCCTCGTCGGCGAGCTCGTCGTCCTGCGGCACGGCGTAGCCGAGGAGGTTGAGCATCTCCGTGGCCTGGGCGTGGCCGGGATCGAGGAGCAGCACCTCGTCGAGGAGCCGCGCGGCGTCGTCGACGGCGCCCTCGCCGGACAGCTGCTGCGCGAACGCGAGCATCTGCTCGATGGCGCCGTCCTGGTCGCCCGCCTCGATGAGGACGTCGCAGAGCTTCTCGCGCAGCTCGCGCGCGGACGGCAGCCGGGCGATGCCACCCTTGAGGAGGGCGACCGCCTTGTCGTACTGGCGGTCGCGCCGGAGGCTCTCGGCGTGCGCGACGAGCTGCCGCGGGCTCGCGACCGGGGTCGTCGACGGCTGCGACGCGCGCAGCGGGATCGGCGCCGCGGACGAGGGCTCGGCGTCCTCGACCTCGAGCTCCTCGGCCTCGTCGTCCTCGTCGATCTCGACGTCGATCGACGCGCGCGTGCTCCTCGAGGAGGGCACGAGCTGGGCGGCGAGCTGGCGCACACCCTCGTCGTTCGGGGCGCGCGCCACCAGGGCGGAGATGAGGGCGGTGAAGTGGTCGACCCGCCCGGCCTCCTTGGCGATGCGCGCCGACTCCTTCTGCACCTCGATCGCCTTGGCCGGCTGCCCGAGCAGGTCGAAGGCGCGGGCGAGGAGCGCGAGCGTCTCCAGGTCCCGCGGGTTCTCCTTGAACGCGATCTGCAGCTTGGTGAGGGCCGACATCCCGTCGCTCGGGTCGCCGCGGTCGAGGTAGATCTCGGCGGCCATGCGGGCGAAGCGGGCATCCGGGCGGTGCTGCAGCAGGCGCTCGACCACCTTGAGCGCGTCGTCGTACCGGCCGAGCTTGAGCAGGAGCTCGGCCGCCGTTCCGAAGCGCTGGATCGCGCCGTCGTAGTCGCGGACCCGGATCAGCGCCTCGGCGAGGCGGAGATAGGCAAGCGGGTTGTTCGGGTCGAGGTCGACGACCCGCTTGAAGATGTCGATCGCGTCGCGGTCGCGCCCCGCGCGGAGGAGGCGCGTCGCGACCTCGTCGTAGGCGGCGAGCGCGTCGCTCGTGAGCCCGAGGTGCGTGTAGATCTCGGCGAGGCGCGGGACGATGTGGCCGAAGCGGTCCTCGTACTGCGGGACGTGCTTGTGGATGATCTCGCGGATCTGCTTGTAAACGGCGATCGCTTTGAGCGCGAAGCCCTGCAGGGAGTAGAACTGGCCGACGCGCTCGTAGGTGGTGATCGCCTCGACGTACTCCTCCGTCTTCAGGTAGAGGTCGCCGATCTTGAGCAGCGTCCGGACGTCCTTCGGATCCTCCGCGACCAGCTTCTGGTACTCGACGATCGCCCTGTCGAAGCGCTTCCGCTCGACAAGCTTCTGCGCGGTCTGGAGCACCTTGTCGCGATCGACCGCCACGGCGATGGGAATCTCCTACTGAGGACAGCGAGGCGTGGCTCGGGCGCCCGCCGGCATCCCTCGCCTCACCATCTAAAAACACCTAGCCAATCCCGCCACCACGTACAAGCGCGCGGCATCGGAAGTTCCGAAGCTACCGCCAAGGTGCTTGTTTGCAGCGTGCGCTCCCCGCGGGCTCGCCCGGGGACGCGGCGACCGCGGGGGCGGCCGCCGCGAGCCCCCGCCCCGGTCGGACGCTGGGCGGTCCGGTCGAGGCGCGTTGAAGAGCGCGCCCTACAACGTAGAAGCGCGCTGATCAGCCGGGGATTCGCGGAGATCGCGGAGAAGGCGGCGACCGCCGCCATCGACGCGAGGACGACTGGAAGCATAGCAGTCGAGCGGCGTTCTTGCACATTTCTGCATACATCTCCGCAGCCGCGCTGGCGGTCGCCGCGGTCGCCGCTCGCCGCGGTGCCCGCGCCGGGCCGAGCGGCGGGCGGGATGGCGCCCCGGAGCGCTGCCGCTTCTCGACCGCCCCGGCGAATGGACCTAGAGTTGGGCACCATGTCGCGCAGCCAGGCCTACCGTGCCCCGTTCGCCCCCGGAGAGGAAAATGCAGTCGACGCCGCGCTTTGCGAGCGGCTCCTCTCGGTCGCCCTGTCCAAGGGGGGCGATTACGCCGACCTCTTCTTCGAGTACCGGGCGGCGGGCGGGTTCACCTTCGACGAGGGCATCCTCAAGGCGGCGTCGCGCGGGGTGTCGAGGGGGGTCGGCGTCCGCGTCCAGCGGGGAGACGCGACCGGGTACGCCTACACCGAGGACCTCACCTGGGACGCGATGCGGCGCGCGGCCGAGACGGCGGCGCAGATCGCGACGGGCTCCGGCGGGACGGAGAAGATCGAGCTCCGGCGCCGCGAGCTGCCGAGCCGCTACGAGCTGCCCAGCATCTCGCTCGACGCCCCCGGGCTCGCGAAGCGCGCCCTGCTCGAGCGCGCGAGCGCCGCGGCGCTCGCCTACGATCCCAGCATCATCAAGGCGGAGGCCAGCTTCGTCGAGGAGGTGCGCGAGGTCCTCGTGGCCACGAGCGACGGGCGGATGTCGCACGACGTCCAGCCGCTCATCCGCTTCGGCGTGCGGGCGATCGCCGAGCGCAGCGGCAAGCGCCAGGAAGGCTCGAGCGGCGGCGGCGGGCGCATGACGACGGCCTACTTCGAGGACAGGTCGCCGGAGTGGCACGCCAGGGAGGCGGCGCGGCAGGCGGTCGCGATGCTGGACGCGCGCGAGGCGCCCGCCGGCGAGATGAACGTCGTGCTCGCCCCGGGCGACAGCGGCATCCTGCTGCACGAGGCCGTCGGGCACGGGCTCGAGGCCGACTTCAACCGCAAGGGGACCAGCAACTACGCAGGACAGGTCGGCAAGGACGTCGCGAGCCCGCTCTGCACGGTGGTGGACGACGCGACCCTCCTCCAGTCGCGCGGCACGATCAACATGGACGACGAGGGCCACGAGCCCGAGCGCAGCACGCTCATCGAGAACGGCAAGCTCGTCGGGTACATGCACGACCGGCTCTCGGCTCGGCACTACGGGCTCACGCCGACCGGCAACGGGCGGCGCGAGAGCTTCGCCTCCGCGCCGATGCCCCGCATGACCAACACCATCCTGCTCGCCGGCCCCCATGATCCCGAGGAGATCGTGAAGTCGGTGAAGCGCGGCGTCTTCGCGAAGAAGTTCGGCGGCGGCCAGGTCGACATCTCGAACGGCGACTTCGTCTTCTCGCTGACCGAGAGCTACCTCATCGAGGACGGAAAGCTGACCGCGCCGCTGAAGGGCGTGAACCTCATCGGCAACGGCCCCGAGGTGCTCCGGCGCGTCACCATGCTCGGCCACGACGTCGCCACCTCCGACGGCATCTGGACGTGCGGCAAGGACGGACAGAGCGTTCCGGTGGGTGTTGGCTGCCCCACAATCAAGATCGATCTCATCACGGTCGGCGGAACGCGGATCGGCTGATTCTCAAGGCTGGAACGCCGGGGGGACGGTGAGCGCCGTGCCGGTGTGGGTGGGTTTAGCGCGGTGCGTCTTGCGGGCCCGTCGTGACACCCGTATACGGGGCGTACATGGCGCGTCGTTCGTTCATAGCCATCGTCGGACACGGACCTGACCTGGAACGAGAGGAGGGCGCTGCATCGGTCTTACGCTCGCTGGGCGCTGACGTTCGGACCCTGGACCTCTGGGACGATCCACCGCGGCTCTTCCACGACGATGAGAGCAAGGCGCGGGCGATCGTCGTCGAGGCGCTCGATCGGCCGGATCTGGCCGCGGCAGCGCTGCGCGCGCTGCGCCGCGAGCCCCGCCTCGAGGAGGTCGGCGCGCTTGTCGCGGTGAGCGTCGCGCAGATCGCGCGGATCGAGCCGTCCAGCGGCTTCGACGACTTCCTGCTCGTGCCGTACGTGCCGGCCGAGCTCTACGCGCGCGTGCGCCTCGTCGAGTGGCGCCGCAGCGAGTTCGCGACCGAGGAGCGGGTGAAGGTGGGCGCGATCGTCATCGACCGCGCGGCCCACGACGTCTCGGTCGGCGGCATGCACGTGCCGCTCACCGCGAAGGAGTTCGCGCTGCTCTCGTACGTGTGCGAGCGCCGCGGGAAGGTCGTGTCGCGGACAGAGCTGCTCCGTCGCGTCTGGGGCAGCCAGTACGAGGGCGGCGCGCGGACCGTCGACATCCACGTGAGGCGCCTCCGGGCGAAGCTCGGCTCGGCGCTGCCGCTCGTCACGCTGCGCGGGGCCGGGTACCGGCTCGAATCGCCGCTCCCCGGCTCCGGGGGGCCCGAGGGCAGCGACGCGAGCCGGGCGCAGCAGCGAGGCGGCGCCGGCGCGGAGGCCCACGGCGAGGAGCCGCGCGACGACGACGAGGGCGACGACGACGAGGACGGCGACGACCAGGGCGACGCGGACGAGGGCGACGAGGACGAGGGCGAAGGCGAAGGCGAGGCCGAGGAGCCCGCGCAAGGAGAGCGGCGGTCGGGACCGTCGGCGCACGACGCCGCGACCCCCGGGCGCGAGCGGCGCATCACCCGATGACGTCGCCGGACCGCCGCGGCGCCGCGCGAACGGCCGCCGGCGCGGGGCGCGGCGGCGCGGGGCGCAGCGGCGGTCGTTCGCGCCGCGCCGCGCCGCCGATCGTCGCGATCAGCGTCGGGTGCCCCAGCGGCGTGGGCCCCGAGGTCGCCGTGGCCGGCGCGGCGTCCGTCGAGGGCGTACGCTGCGTGCTCGTCGGCGACGAGGCGGTCCTCCGGCGCGCCGCGCGGCTCGTCCGGGTCGCGGCCCGCCGGCTCGTCGTGGTCGATGGGCGCGCTGCCGTCGAGCAGCTCGCGCCCGGCGCGATCGGGCTGTGGGCGGGCAGCGCGCGGCTCTCGCGGCCGAGCGCTTTCGGCCGACCCGAGGCCGAGGACGGCGCGGCGCAGCTCGCGTGGATCGACGCGGCGACGGATCTGGTCCGCGAGGGGGTCGCGGCGGCGCTGGTCACGGGGCCCGCGTCGAAGCACGCGATCGCCACGAGCGGCGCGCCGGGGTCCGCGGATTTCCTCGGACACACCGAGCACCTCGGCCGGCGGCTCCGCGCGCGCGAGGTCACGATGGCCTTCGCCTCGGGCAAGCTCGTGACCGCCCTCGTGACGACCCACATGCCGCTGCGCGACGTGCCCGAGGCGGTGAGCCCGCGCGAGGTGGCGCGCGCCGCGGTGTGGCTCGCGCGGCTGCTCGCCGACCTCGGCCGCGAGAGGCCGCGCGTGGCCGTCGCCGCGCTGAACCCGCACGCCGGCGAGGGCGGGCTCCTCGGCGACGAGGAGAAGCTGCGGATCGCGCCGGGCATCCGCCTCGCGGCGCGGCGGCTCGCGCGCTCGGGTCCGGCGGCGGAGCTGAGCGGGCCCCTCGGCGCGGAGACGGCGTTCCGGCTCGCGGCGCGGGGCGCGCTCGACGGGGTCGTCGCGATGTACCACGACCAGGCCACGATCCCGAGCAAGCTCCTCGGCTTCGGCGAGGCGGTGAACGTCACGCTCGGCCTGCCGATCGTGCGCACGAGCGTCGACCACGGCACGGCGTACGATCTCGCGGGCACAGGGCGCGCCGACCCGCGCGGCATGCGCGAGGCGATCGCGCTCGCGGCGCAGCTCGCGTCGGCGCGCTGACGCGCCGGCGCTCCCGGGGGCGGATCAGCGCGCTCCGGCGCGGCCCTCGATCAGGGTCATCAGCCGCTCGAGCGCCGGCAGGCTCACGCCGTGCTCGCGGCCCATCGCGAGCACGGCGGCGCCCATCGCGAGGTGCTGCGCATGGAGCTTCGGGCCGAAGTGGGCGTCGAGGAACCGCAGCGCCTCGGGGACCACCAGGCGCGCGAGCGCGACACCCGGTTTCAGCGTGAGCGGTCCGAGCGCCCGGGTGAGGAGCTTCGTCCAGGGGGCCACTCTGCCCACGCGGTCCGCGAGCACCACGCACTCCCTGGTGGCCTCGAGCGCGGTGCCGAGCACGCCCTCGTTCTCGAGGAGAGCGCTCGTGCCGCCGCCCGCGTCGATGGCGGCGATCAGCGGGAAGAACGCGGTCGTCGTGGCGGTGTTCTGCGCGCCCACGTCCGGCTCGAGCCGCGCCGGGAGATCGGCGCTCGTGAGGCGGCGCGCGAGCTCCTCGAGCGGCGGTCGCTCCGCGGGGGCGCCTCCCTCTTCGTCGATGAGCGTCGACGCGAACCCGACGAGCCAGTAGCGGACCACGCCGCGCTCGTCGAGGTAGCCCGAGACGCTCGGCATCGCGGGGGTGATGCGGCGCAGGGCGGCCTCCTCCAGGCCCGCGCGCTGCGGGGGCAGGAGCGGCGTGAGCACGACGACGGGGGCGGCCGGTCCGCCGCGGAGGAGGTCTGCGACCGTCCTGCCCCCCGCGGCGCCGCCGACACCGGGGCCGGGAGCGAGCTGATCGAAGCGCACGGTGATCAGGACGACCTCCGCGTCGGCCGGGATGTCGGCCGCGAGGCGCGGGCGCTCCAGCGTGTCGCGTCGATCGGCGCTGTTGACCTGCTCGATGACAAACGGCCGCACGTCCGCGACGCGCTCGGGCCGGACCACGAACGTGACGTCGTCTCCCTGGGCGGCGAGGCGCACGCCGTAGACCCGCCCGAGCGCGCCCGCACCCACGATGCTGATCCGCATGGCGTCCCACGTAGCCCGCGGGACACCGAGAGGGAAGGGGGCGGCGGTCGCTGCGGGCGCGGCGGACCGCGTCAGAACGTCCGCTTCGAGTCGATGAGGACGGTGACCGGCCCGTCGTTCTCGACGAACACGCGCATGTCGGCGCGGAAGCGGCCCGTGGCCACCTCGAGGCCGCGCGCCCGCAGGGCGGCGACGAAGCGCTCGTACAGCGCCTCGGCGCGCACGGGCTCCATGGCGCCGTCGAAGCTCGGCCGGAGGCCGCGCCGGACGTCGCCGAAGAGCGTGAACTGGCTGATCGCGAGCACGCCGCCGCGCACGTCCGCGAGCGCCCGCGACATCTTGCCGGCCTCGTCGCTGAACACCCGGAGGCCCGCGATCTTGTTGGCGATGTGGTCGGCGTCGGCCTCGTCGTCGTCCTTCGCGGCGCCGACGAAGGCAACGAGGCCGCGCTCGATCGCGCCGACCACCTGGCCT
>JAICEP010000254.1 GCA_025924095.1 Sorangium sp. | reverse complement strand
GCCACCCACCCCAACCTGGGTCGGCTCCGCCGTGTCGCCCCCCGCCACCCAACCCGGGTCGGCTCCGCCCGGGTCGGCTCCGCTACCCCAACCTGGGTCGGCTCCGCCCGGCTCCGCCACCCAACCCGACCCGGGTCCGGTCGCCACCGAAAAATCGTCACCGCCGATGTCGATGACGCACCGGCGGCTCCGACTCCTCTGTGTAGCGCCGAGAACGGCGTGACATCACGCGGACGAGGACCTCATGAACACCATCGAAGCTCTCCAGGGAACGCTCACCGTCACGACCGAGGCCGCCCCGGCTCGAACCACGCTCCGCAGCCTCGGCGCAGTGCTCTGCGGCCTCCTCTCGACCGTCATCCTCACCACAGCCGTAGATCTGGCGCTTCACGCCTCCGGTATTTTCCCGCCTCAGGGCGAGCGGATGTCCGACTGGCTGTTCGTGCTCGCGCTCGCCTACCGCATCCCGCTCAACGCCGCCGGCTGCTACGTCGCGGCCCAGCTCGCTCCGGCTCGCCCGATGCGCCACGCGCTCGCCCTCGGTTTCCTGGGCGTCGCTCTCGCCACCCTCGGCGCCGTCATGATGTGGGAGCTCGGCCCCGCGTGGTACTCGCTCGCGAACATCGCGATCGCGCTGCCGTGCGCCTGGGCCGGCGCGCGGCTTCGAGGCGCTCGCCCCTGACGAAGGCGCCAGATCACCTCCGTCGAGGAAGAGCACCGGCTTCCTCCCGCGCGCCCCCGCGACCCGCGACGCCCCCTCGGGGAAATACCGCTCCGCCAGCCGCCGGAAGCTCCGCTCCGTCGCGCGCTGGAACAGCGGCCGAAACACTGACCGATCGATCCACCGCCCGACCACCCCCCAGCGCACCTCGTACGTATACGACGTCGAAAACTCCACGATCCCCTCTCCCACGACCCGATACAGCCAGAGCCCGACTCCACGGCGGATCAGCGATCGCCGATCCTCCGACCAGAACTCGAACGTCGACTGCCGGCACGGCCGGTGGAGCTTGTACCGCCCACCGCCGCGGATCGTCACCCCGAGCAGGTCCTTCTCGTAACGCATCGCCGTCCCGGTCCGGATGACCTCCCCGAGCATGGAGATCCTGCTGAAACGATGGTCCCAGCTCGGATGGAGCCTGTGATCCTGCGTGACCTCCCAGAGCCGCTCGACGGTGGTGCGGAGCCGGACGCGGACATGGATCGGAGCCGGTCGCGGCAGGCGCTGCTCGACGAGCGCGAGCCCCTCGACCACCGCGACGAGCGCAGCCCCCGCGCCCATGAGCCCGAGCAGCCCGCGAAGCCAGCCGGGGACGTCCGCCGGCGCGTAAACGACCGCCGAGGGCAGGTGCCGCCATGGCAGCGAACCCAGCGCGATCGCATGCAGATAGGCGCCGACGAGCACGCTCAGGACGATGTGCATCACGTACTCCCCGCCGGGCAGCCCTCCCTGGCTGCGCCGCGACGCCGGCTCGACGGCGATATCGGTCATCGCGACCCCGATATCGGCCACGAAGAGCGCGACGAAGACGGCGTAGAAGTCGCCATGAAGCTGGATGTTGGGCACGAGCGCGAGCTGGAGCGCATAGATGAAGCCGCGCGCTACATGGATCCACACCTCGACCCGCGAGTCGGCACGGTCCCCGAGACGGCACCGGTACCAGTGGAAGTAGGCGATATCGAACGCGCCGAGGAGGCAGATTACGGCGAGGAAAAATGACGCGATACCCATGGTGCATCCATCCCTGAGCTCGAAGGACCCGAACGAGCGAGATCTCCCGCCCCGGTCCCCGTGGGTCGCCGTGGTCCCCCGCGGGTCACCGCTTCTGCATCTGCAAGCCGCTCACCAACCCCAGGAACCACGACAGCGCGCCGCTCCCCGCCGCCTCCACGCGCGCGCCTCGGCCCCGACCGCCCACGCGCCTTCGTGGCTGTCCACGCCGTGGACACCCGGCGTGCCGACCGCGTGGACACCGGAGGTCGTGCCACGCGCGCCGGCACCGTCAAGCGCGCCACCGCGGTGCGCTCCACGCCGGCGCGTGCTCCCTGGCACGGTGGTCGCACCCCTCGAACGTCATGAAGCCTCGCCTCGGCGACCTCGCCTTGCACATCGCCCGTATCGGTCTCTGCGCCTCCGGCGTCGCCGCCGCTGCGCGCATCGAGAGCGCGACGCTCGCCGCAGCCTCCGGGGGCTCGCTCTTCTTCGCCTCCTTCGCCCTGATGCACGATGTCGCTCACGGCGCCCTCCGCCTGCCGCGCAAGGCGAACGAGATCGCCCTCACCCTCTCGGCCGCGCTGATGCTCATGAGCGGTCACGCCCTGCGCATCATGCACCTGCGCCACCACGCTCGCCCCCTCGCGCCCGACGACACCGAGGGTGCCCCCGCGCGCCTGCCGCTCTCGCGGGCGCTCGTCGGCGCCCCCCGCGCCGCCTTCGCCCTCCGCGCCGAGGCGCTCCGCGCCGCCGGCCCCTCCGGCCGCCGCTGGCAGCTCGCCGAGGCCGCGCTCAACCTCGCCTCGCTCGCCCTCCTGCTCGCATCGCGGCGGCCTGCGCTCCTCGCCTTCGCGGCCACCGCCGCGTCTCTCCAGCTCACCATGGCCGTGTGGGCCGCGTACATCCCGCACAACGCCCCGGCCTGGATGCTGGCCGCCGCCCGCCGGCTCGCCTTCACCCGCTCACCCATCGCGCTGAGCCTCGCCTACCACGAGCGCCACCACCGCATCCCCAACCTGCCCTGCAGCCGCCTCGCCCTCCCCTCCGCCGATTGCTAGCCGCCAGTGCGGTTGCTCGGGTGAGCCCACCATGGCACGCTCGCCCTGATCCCGGGCGGGCACGCGCGGCGAGCCTGGTGCAGCGGCTCGCTCGGCCGGGCTCGGCCTGGACGGAGGGTACAGAGATGAATGACACCAGGCCAACGACTGGAATCATGGCCTCGACGCAGCGGCCGCGAGGCCTGCTCGGGCGCAGCGGAACGGGGGTGCGAGCATGAGCGTCCGGCTCAACCACACCATCGTGTCCGCGAAGGACAAGAAGGTGTCCGCCACCTTCATGGCCGAGGTCCTGGGCCTCGCCGCCCCGAAGCCGTTCGGACATTTCCTGGCGGTGCAGCTCGACAACGACGTCACGCTCGACTTCGCCGACAGCACTGACGAAATCCGCCCGCAGCACTACGCCTTCCTGGTCAGCGAGGCCGAGTTCGACGAGATCTTCGGTCGGATCCGGGAGCGAAAGCTCCAGTACTGGGCCGATCCCAGAGCGCAGCGCCCCGGCGAGATCAACCACAACGACGGCGGGCGCGGCGTGTACTTCCCCGACCCGGACGGGCACTTCCTCGAGATCATCACCCGCCCTTACGGCGGCGGCTGATCCGGGCGCGCCGCGCTCCCGGCGGACGGGCGCTCATCCAATCTCCAGCACCTCGTCGTCCATGCTCGTCCCGGATCCCGGAAGAGGATAGGCCCGAGGAGCCGGCGCTCGTCCGCCGCGCCGGAAGGGTCGATGTGGGAGCCCATGGGTCCTCGCTCCGCCGGCAGCGCCGGTGGGGCGAGGGGCGAGCTCGGTGGGGTTTGCTCGCCACGCGAGTCGGCGGCCGGCTACCGCCTTCCGTGCAAGACTGCAACAGAGATTTACACAGAATGCTCGGCGCGTGGCGAGCGCGGGAGGGGGCCGGGCCCCGTGGAGGGGGCGGTGCGGTTGAGGCCCGAGGGACCCCAACCGCGTCGCATCACGCGGCGAGCACCGATGACCGGGTCATCACCTGGCTCACGCCGTCCGTCTCGGGGTCGGCCACGGGGGCGCTCACGGGGTGCGCGAGGGCATAGCGCAGGAGCTCGTGTGTCCACGGCTCGAACATCGCGTACACCTCGTCCGCGAGCGCCTTGTACCGCTCGCGCGTCTCCGCGTCGAGCGAGATGCGCGCGAGCTCGGCATGGTCGGCGTTCACCGCGTGGCCCGACTCGCGCTCGAAATGGAACGGGCCGCAGTAGCGCAGCTGCGTCCCGAGCTCCTTCTCCAGCGCCTCCGCCAGGGGAAGCATCGCGCCGAAGAGGACGTTGCCAGTCTCCTCGATGGCCTCGATGATGACCAGCCGCTCGAGGCCCGTCGTGCCCTTGATGAGCGCGGTGAGCCGCGCGGTGAGGATCCGATTCTCGATCGTCTCCTCGCCCCAGAGGAAGTTCATCAGGTCCGAGCTCCGCGCCTCGATGTCGAAGCCGAGCTTGGCCAGATCCTCCAGGTACCACGGCCAATGATGATCGTCCTCATGTGTGTGGACGTTGACCATCTCCTGGTACTCGTCCGCCGCGTGCTCCTCCCTCAACACGAACCTGTTCAAATCACCGAAGCTCAGGATGAAATAAGCCATGCATGGGTAGAACGCGAGCCGCTCGCTAGGATCGAGCTGTTCGTCACGCATCCGCTCGAACAGGGGTAGACGAGCATACGCCTGCTTCTTCTCGAAGATGTGCCGCAAGACCTGCCGCATAAGCGATCTCCTTCTCGGCTGTGGGTGTCAGTTGGTTGAGCGATCCCTCTGTTTGCAAAAGCCAAGCGCCCTGCGCGCCCCGTGACGCCTCAAGGCAAGACCACGGCGTACCCAAATGGACGCTGCTGCTGGATCTCAGCCGTGTCGAAATCCTGCATTCCCCTCCCCCCTTGCAGTCCGAGCTTGATTTTCGGAAACTTCCTCGAACCACCTCAAACGTTATGCGACGTTGGAGGGTGCATCCACTCGGTGTACCCACTCTAGCGCAAGTGCGGCGTAAGCTGCATCCAGTATCTTCAGGGATCTCCAGTCCAGTCGGGATCGGGATCCGGGTGGGCGAACCGGAGCCGATGTGCGACACCGCATTCGCTATCCAGGATCGGCTGGGCATTCATTCTGCGGGGCGCGCGAGGGCGTTCGGCGACTCAATGCACCGATTGCGGAAGCGGGTCACTGTCATCGCCTCGTCAATGTCTCCGCCGCTTCACGTGGGCCCATGTCGCAGCACCCAATGCTTCAGAGTAGGGTTCCGGCTGGTCCCACACGCGCGCACCTGACGTGCGGCGATCCGGGTGGACGGCGCTGACGAGGGTTCCTGCGAAGGGGCAACCAAACAGCTTGAAGGTCGGCGGTCGAGGCATGTAGCTTGCCGAGTCGTGCCGTGAAAGACCCACGCGATTCAGCTTTGATGATGGAACCTGAGAGCCGCACGCTCCCGAAGAGCGCGCCCGTACGGGCGGAGGTCGTGCGGCTGGTCCGTGAGAAGCGCTACGAGGAGGCGCTGGCGGTGCTGTACCAGGCGCGCTCGGAGGCCCCTGGCGATCGCGAGCTGCAGACGAGCATCGAGCGGATCAAGGAGTTCCTCGCCGGCGCGTACGCCAAGCGGCTCGGCGGCCTCGATCGGGTGGCGGGGCCCATCCCTGTCGCCGCGGGTCGCTCGCCCGACGCGCTGCTCGTGGTGCGGTACATCGATGGCTCGTCGACGTTCGACGACATCGTGCAAATGTGCCCGCTCGGGCGGCTCCGCACGCTGCAGGTGCTCGTCGGCCTTTACACGGGCAAGGAGGTGGCGTCGCCGTTCAGCGAGAGGACGCCGCAGTCCTGGCGGCGGCAGCTCGACACGCTGCCGTCCGAGCCCGGCACGGACCCGGGGCCGCCGACCATGCCGGAGCGCGGGCTGCACCGGCGAGCGCCGGAGCCTCCCCCCGCGAGCGCGCCGTTCACGCCGCGGGTGTTCGAGACGGAAGAGGATCGGCGCTACCGCGAGGCGTTCGCCCGCGGCACCGCCGCGTTCGTGCAGCGCCGCTTCGCCGACGCGATCGAGGCGTTCGAGGCTTGCGAGCGCATGCGCCCGGGCGACACGGCGTCGTCGGTCATGCTGCGCCGAGCGCGGCGCGACTTCGGAGTCTGATGCCCATCGTCGTGGTCGCCGATCCCGATCTGCGCGAGCGCATGCGGTGCATTCGCGTCATGGCCGGGCAGACGCCGGTGAGCGCCCTCGGCGCCGCCGCCTGGGAGGAGCTCGAGCAGGCCCTCGAGGGCGCGCCGAGCACGGAGCTGATCATCTACGCGCCGTCGCTCCCGGGCGCGCCGGAGGACGCCATCGCGCAGCTCCTCCGCCGCACGGCGCGGCTGGTGCTCGCCGTCAACGACGGCGCGGAGATCCCCGGAGCGGTGAGCACCACGCGGGTGACGTGGCCCATCGCCGAGGAGACGCTCATCCTCATGGCGCACGCCGCGGGCGCGCAATCGACGCCGATCGGGATGAACTTCATGCCCGTCGACTTCTTGCAGATGATCTGCATGTCCGGCGACTCGCACGTCCTCGTGGTCAGCAGCGACAGCGCCGACGTGGGTCTGATCGAGGTGCGGCGCGGCAAGGTATGGACGGCGTTCGACGGCCTCGGCGTGGGCGAGGCCGCGTTCGCGCGGCTCATCCGCCCCGAGATGCGGGTGCGCGTCACCCCGGCCGTCGGCTCGACGAAGGAGCGCACCATCTTCAAGGACCTGGCGGAGCTGCTGCTCGACTCGCTGCGCCGGATCGACGAGGGCAGCGTGGAGGCGCCGCCGCCGATCTCGTCGAGGCGGCTCGAGGTCGCGCTCGCCTCGCCGGAGCAGGTCGCGATCCGGATCAAGCAGCTCAACTCCGACGCGCGGCGCCTCTTGATGGAACGCAGCTACAGCGACGCGGCCCGCGTCCTCACCGACCTCTCGACGCTCGACCCTGCGTCGAGCCTCGTGCGCGCTAACCTGGAACAGCTACGCAAGCTCGGATACCCAAGATGACCCGATCCATCGCATTCGCCAGTCTGAAGGGCGGAGTCGGAAAGACCACCGTGGCGCTCAACTGCGCCTTCGCCTTCGCGCGCCGAGGCGCGCGGACCCTCCTCGTCGACACGGATCAGCAGGGCGCCATCGGCATGTCGCTCGACGGTGTCGGCGACCGCGCCGGCCTGGCCGCGAACCTCGCGCGCGGCGGCCCCCCGCTCGAGGGCATGGTGAAGACCCGGCTCGCGGAGCTCTGCCTCTTGCCCATGGGCCCCGTCGAAGCGCTCGACGAGGATCGCTTCGCCGTCAACGCCCGCGAGGCCAACCTCCTGGGGCGCGTCCTCGAGCAGAGCCAGCGCGACTTCGACCTGGTCCTCTTCGACACGCCGGCCGGGCTCGGCGGGATGTCGCGCCTCGCCCTGGAGGAGGTGGACAGCGTCATCGCCGTGGCGCAGTGTGAGCCGCTCGCGCTGCGGGCCCTGCCGCGGCTGCTCGAGCTCCTCGCGCGGCTCCGCGAGATCGGCTCCGCCTGCTCCCTGCTCGGCGTGGTCGGCACGATGAGCTCGTTCCGCGACCCGGTGATGCTGGCCTCGCTGGAGGAGCTATGGTCGCTCTACCGCGATCAGGTCTTCGACACGGCGGTCCCGCGCGACGGCACGTTCCTCCAGGCGAGCCGCGCGGGCGTGCCGCTCGGTCTGCTCAGCCGCCGCCCGCCGGCGGTCTCTGCGGTGTTCGACAAACTTGTGGCCGAGATCGAGGAGCGCCTCGGCACCACGGCAGGAGGCGAGGATGACGGTCCGATCCGTCTCGTGGACTGACGCGCAGCGGGTGAGCTCGCTGCTCGCGCGGGTGACCGCGACGCGCTCCCCCGAGCCCGCGGCGCTCGTGAGCGCCATGGGGGCAGCGCGCGCCGGCGCGCCGGGGAAGGCGGCGCCGACGCCGGCGAAGGCCGCGCCGAAGGCGCCGAAGGAGGTGCCGCGCCTCGTGCAGACCTCCGACAACCCGGCCGACCGGCTCGACGCGCTCGTCGCCTGGACGCTCGCTCATCAGGCGTGCGTGGGCGCCTTCGTCGCGGACGACAACGGCCTCACGCTGGCGGCGCACGGCATCTCCGAGGCGCACGTGTCCCTCGTGGGCCCGCTGCTCTCGGCGCTGGTCGGCGTCCGCACCATCCCCGGCGTCGACGCCACGGCGGGCGCGCTCTGGCTGGGCGCGCAGATGATGTCGTGGGTCGAGGCGCGCACGACGCGCGGCGGCTTCTGCCTCGGGACGGTGGGGGACGAGGCTCTCTCCACGCGGGCGTTCGAGCAGCTGAAGGAAGCGCTCGGAACGACCGTGCGCGGGCTGTAACGGATCCGGTTTTCACTACGGGCGCGCGCGCCCAGGAACGACGGAAGCACGATGATCGATACCAAAGTCCTCGACGCCGCAGTCCATGATCTCCGCAACATCCTCCGCGACGGGCTGCTGGCCACCGACATCTGGGAACGCACGGCAGGCCTGTCGCTCGCCGGCTTCAACCAGCAGCCGGTGGCGGTGGCCCTCTTCACGCGCATCACCGAGGAGCTGGACAGCTCGTTGCGCGACTCGAATTTCCCATCGCTCGGGCGGTATTACATGCTCGACATGGCGGGCAACCACACCGTGGTGGTGCTGAACCACGGGAAGCTGCTCCAGGGCATGCTGGTGGACAACAGGCGGGCGAACCTGGGGATCCTCATCTCCGTCGCCATCCCGCGGATGATCGAGACCGTCGCGCAGGCGATGGAGCTCTGAGCTTTTCGGCCCCCGCCCGGCGCCTCGACGGCCTCCCCTCGAGAAGGTCCGCGGGGGTCAGTCCGGCAGGCCCGCCGTGAAATCGAGCAGCCGGAGCATGTCCCGGCGGGTCCTCGGACCATAGGTCTGGAACGAAGGCATCGGCGCATTCGCGTACTCCGCGCGAGCACGGCTCACCTCGTCGCTGGCCTGGGCTCGCTGCACCTCGGCGACGTCCACGCCGTACACGCGCGCGGCGTTGAGGCCGAGGATCTTCGCCTTCCGCGCCGGGGTCAGCGCCGGGTACCCGTGACGCTCCTGGAATTCGGGGGTGATCTCGAACGCCCGGAAGGCCTGGATCTGATCCTGCGGCGAGCCGAACCAGATGGCGTCGGTCCCCCAGAGGATCCGGTCCTCGCCCACGTGCTTGAGCAGCTTGCCCAGGACGTGCGCCGCCTCGTCCGGCTTCTTCATCACCTCGCGCCACGTCGAGCCCAGCTCGGCGTACACGTTCCCGTTCTGCCCGATGCCGTTCTCCTGGAGCGAGCGTATCAGCGCGTCCACGCCGCGCGTCGCCTTCGGGTCGTATGGACCTTCGGTGAGGTCCGGCTCATAGCCGGAGTGGTAGATGAGGAACGTCGCCCCCGGAAACGCGCGCGCCGCCGGTCCCACGTCCTTCGGCCGCGTGTACTCCGGGTTCATCCCCGAGAGCGGGAGTCCCTTGTGCACCGCGAAGATCGGGACGCCGAGGGCGATGCCGTGCTCGATCGTGCTCCGGCCCACCTCGTCGTTCAACCACCAGCCCTCCCCGGTCGGTCCCCACACCGTGTAGAGCTTCCACGCGCTGAGCTTCAAGGCCTCGGCCTGCTTGCGCATCTCGTCGGCGATCTTCTCCCAGGGCGCGACGGTCGGCTGGACCACGCCGTGGATGCGCAGCCGATCCCGCCCTAGCTGCGCGACCTTCTCGCGCGTGCGCGCCGCCTCGTCGGTCAGCATGGGCAGCGGATCGCCCCAGAGCCCGCTCAGCACGGCGAGCTGGGTGTCGCTGTTCATGAAGACCTCGCGGATCAGCACGTCGTCGGTGAAGCACCGCGCCCAGACCGGCGCGCCGCAGTCCGCCTGCGGCGTCGTCTTGAGGAAATTCGCGAGCGACGGCTGCCCCTCCTTCCACCAGACGCGTTCCGCGCTGACCTGATGCGTCTGCACGTCGAAGATGAACTCCTTGCCGGTCAGCACCTGGTTCGATGCGCCGGGGTCGAGCGTCGACGCTTTCGTGACCTGGTAGCGCCCGCCGCCGCAGCCGAGCTGGTTCAGCGCGAGGAAGACCGTGGCGGCG
>JAICEP010000253.1 GCA_025924095.1 Sorangium sp. | reverse complement strand
CTTCGCGCTCCTCGCGCCGTCCGAACCTGCCTTCTGGCGGCAGACGTAGGCACTCGTAGGCACCGCACGAGGCGACCGCGGCCGCCCCCCAGGAAGGAGTCCCCCGCCCGCCGCGGGGCGCGGGCGGACCGCGATGCGCGCGGCCTCGAGGTCGCGGGCCTGGCGGCTCGCGCGCAGCGCGATGGCGCGCGCCGCCCGATGACGCGCGCCACGCGCAGGACACGGCACACCTTACCGCTGCTTTCTTTGGAGCGCCGTCCGACCCGGCGCGCCGCGCGCGCCGGACTCGTTGACTTGACCGTGATCGTGACAGCACCTCGCTGGGAGACGGGGCTTACACACTACATTACAACCCGCAACACCACGTCTGTAAAGTCCCTATACATGGACGCTCGGTCGATCGAGCCAGCGTTGCGTCGCCGGATGGAGGCAACCCTGCGACGACCGGCCTCCTCGACGGCCGGGCTTGGTTCGCCGGAGAGGAGCGGCGCCGCGGCCCAGCAATCGCCCGGGGGAACAGAGCGCTTGCTGGAGGCAATGTATGGAACGAACGTCCTGTCGGCCTCAGCAGCCTACGCCCGGAGCGACTTCGTCATCGAAGCGCAGCGCGGGGGGCAAGCGCTTTCTATCAATGCAGTGTCGTCATTGACGTGATCCTGTACTTGTGCTTACCACGTCGGTGAGCTGCTCAGTCGTTATCGGACAGATCGCTCCCCTCGGCGAAGTGGGAGCGATCCACGCCATTCTTCTCTAGCCAGCGCCGAATTCGATTCCTGTGCACGCCGAGCCTGCTGGCCGCGCGAGACACATTGCCTCGCTCGAGGCGAAGCGCCTCGGCGATCTCATCTTCGGGCGGCGCCTGGCTCGCGCGCGGAGGGCCCGGCCTCACATCGCTGCCTGCCTGCCGGGTGCGCGGCTCCAGCGTCTCCGGGCCCAGCCCGATGCCCGCGAGCGGGTCGAGATCCTTGGCCTCGACCGTGCGCCGGCCCTCGTCGAGCGCGCGCGTCACGGCGCGCCGGGCCTCGCCGACGAACTCGCGCAGGTTCCCTGGCCAGCGGCGCATCGCACACGCGAGGATCATTGAATGGTGAATCGTCGGCGGCGCCTTGCCGTAGGCCGTGCCGACCGCCTTCGCGCATTGCGTGAGCAGCCAGGGGATCTCCTCGGTGCGCTCCCGGAGCGGCGGGAGCCGGACCTCGGGCCGGCCGATGCGGTAGTAGAGATCGTCCCGGAAGCGGCCCTGGGCGACCCGCGCGCGCAGGTCGTGTGTCGCGGCGCAGATCCGGATCTGCACCGGGCGAGGCGCGACCGCGCCGAGCTCGAGCACCTGCCGGGTGTCGATCGTCCGCAACAGCTTCGCCTGAACGGCCGCGTCGAGCTCGGCCACCTCGTCGAGGAAGAGCGTGCCCCCGTGGGCGGCCTGCACGTAGCCCTCGGTGTCGTGCGTCGCGCCGGAGTAGGCGCCGCGCCGGGCGCCGAAGAGGAGCCGCTCGGCCAGGCCCTCCGGGATGGCCGCGCAGTTGACGGCCACGAAGGGCCCGCGCACCTGCGGCCCCGCCTCGTGGTAGGCGCGCGCCGCGAGCTCCTTGCCCGTACCGCTCTCGCCCGTCACGAGGAGGCTGTCGCCCGCGGCCGCGGCGCGGAGGATGGTGTCGTAGACCAGCTGCAGCCTGGGCCCGAGGACGCTCTCCTTCTCGATCTGCACGCCCCCGCGCGAGAAGCTCCGGATGTCGGCGAGCGCGAGGAACACCGACGTCCCCGCGCCGACGATCTGGATCGCCTCCCTCCGGACCTCGCCGCGGATGGGCTCGCCGTTGATGGACGTCCCGTTGGTGCTGCCGAGGTCCTCCACGGTCCAGGCGGCCCCGTCGTACGCAATGCGGGCGTGTCGCCGCGACATGAGCGAGTCATCCACCAGGGGCACGCCGGCGACGCCCCCGCGCCCCAGCACCACGGCGCCACGATCGAGGGGGATCGGCGCGCATCGCGGCTGATCCCCCGAGAAAATCAGCACGATACCGGGAACAGGCTCGGCGACCGAGGCCTCCGGGGGGACCGAGACGCGGACGGTGGAGTGGTCCATCAGGATCTATCTTACCTGTTCAAGAACCTGGCCGGCCAGTGGCCGGCCATCCCATCGGTCGCTTCGGGCTACCAGGGCAGAACTCCTGGTAAATCAAGGTCCTCCCGTTCGCCAGGCTCGGCACGAGTTGTGCTTGTTTTGTCGGTATGGTGGCCTCTGCAAGAGCTCGCATCCATCGGGACCGGGGGTCCGCCCTCGAGGTGAACATGGGTTCCGGCCGCAACATCGACGACGTGGGCCGCCGCTCACCCCGGCGTCTGCACACATCCCGCACCCTGCCGAGCTTCCCTACCCATCCCGGCCTCCAGAGCACCAGCGGCCTCCGCGGCGCGCTCGAGTTCCTGGAGTGGCCGGCCTCCGAGTGGACGCTCAAGGACCTCCAGGACTGGTTCGTGGACCACCTCGTGACGCCGGGCCTGATGAAGCGCCCCCAGATCGTGCGCGAGCCCGGCGCGACGCCCGTCATGCTCGACCCGCGCTCCGAGGGCGGCAGCAACCTCGAGGAGCTGATCCACAAGGCCCGCGGTCGCGTCATCACGGCGCTCCGGGGCCTCATCGCTCCCGTCGCCGACGATCGATTCCTGAACGCGGCGATCTACGGGGGCAGGGTCCGCCGGGCCGCGGTCGGCGGCCGTCCCGTCTGGGTCGCCTCGCCGCGCGAGATCGACTTCCTGGGCGACATTGTGCTCAGTTTGCTCGCCGCCGACATCCTGCTCGATCGCGAGTTCTATCGCGCACACCTCTGCATCTGTGAGGTGTGCGGGAGGGTGTCATTCAAGGACAACCCGGACGCGCGAGGCGTATGCAGCGAGCACCGGAGCAGTGTGTCCGGGTTCACGCCGCGGGTGCGCTGAGCGCCTGCGGCGGAGGCGTGATGATGGAGACGATAAAGGCCGGCTGAAGAGCCGGCCTTCGTCATTTCTCTCGCTACGGATCCCGTCCGCCCGTCACGCGACGAGGCGCCCGCGTGGACGGCGCGGCGTCAGTTCGCGTCGAACGAGACCCAGGCGCCCGTCGCCCAGGTGTCCTCCGCCTTGAAGGCCCCGATGTAGCTCGCCTCCGCGTCGAAGAAGCCGTCATCGGGCGGCGTCGCCGCGTTGTCGGCGAGCGTGACCGCCGGCCGGAAGTCGGGCGCCTTGGCGAAGCAGTCGGCGAGCCCCGGATCCTCGACGCTGTTGGACGCCTCGCCCTCGAACCACGCGTTCTCGTCCGCTCCGGCGTCGTCGTCGTCATCCAGCTTCGATTCGGTGGTCTCGTTCGCGTCGTTCTCCACGTGGGCGATGTTCGCCGCGAGGTTGCCGAAGAAGATCGAGCTCGCGAGCTCGACCTCGGTGAGCTCGTCGCGGAGGTCCACCCCCGCCTCGAAGCCGGTCACGATGGTGTTGAAGATATGGGCCTTCGTCGAGTGGCGGAGCAGCATGCCGTACTGCTGCTTGTCGACGTCCTTGTTCTTGCCGCACAGGGTCGCGTTGTAGATCGTCGGCTCGCTGACCGGCGTGTTGATCGACGAGTCGGCGTCGTTGTCGCCCTCGAAGCCGTTCGTGTCGTCGGCCACCGACGGATCCTGCTGGACCGCGATGAACTGGAGCTTGCCGACGTAGCCGAGGTCCCAGTCGATGCCGTCGTCGCCGTTCTGCGCGCAGATGAGGTGCTTGGCGTTGACCGTGCCGCCGAAGAACTCGAAGCAATCGTCGAGCGTGTGGTGGACCATCACGTGATCGACCGTCGTCCCGGAGCCCACCCCGGCGAAGGTGAGGCCGTTCACCTCGTTGTCCTGAGAGAGCAGGATCCCGCTGTACTCGATGCGCACGTACTCGAGGACGCCGCTGTTGTCCTCCGGCTTATCGCCGCCGTACTCGGTTCCTTCGCCGGTGATGCCCTCGACGGCGGCCTTGCCGCCCTCGACGTTGATGGGCGCCTCGCCGAGCAGGATGACGCCGCCCCAGTCGCCGGCGGCGCGGTCCCCCTTCTCGCCCTGGCTCGTGAACACGATGGGCTTGTCGGCGGTGCCCTTGGCGTGGAGCTTCGCGCCGGGCTTCACGACCAGCGTCGCGAGGCTCACCTTCTCGCCCATGATCGTCGTGCCGGGCTCGACGGTCAGCGTGGCGCCGGACTCGACGAAGACGATCCCCTTCATGAGGTAGCACTTGTCGGCGGTCCACGTCGCGTCGGCCGAGATCGCCTCGGTGACCTCCACCGGGTCGGCGCAGTCGGCGCCGCCGACCTCATCGTCGCCGCCGCGGCCGCCGTCGCCGCCGCCACCGCCGCCACCACCACCCCCGTCGCCGCCGCCGCCGCCGCCGGAGCCGCTCGTGGCCGAGGTGCCGCTCGGGACCGGGGAAACCGAGTCGTCGTCGCCGCAGGCGGCGAGCGCCGCGACGGAGAGCGCCGAGACGCAAGCCAAGGCAATTCCGAATGTACTCATGTTATTTATCTCCTGACGAGCCACCATGAATCATGCGCGCGAAATCGCGACGATCGCCGCGTGACGATTCAATGGCATGCGCTCAATAGGTATACGAGGCGCTCAACGTAACAGTCGTCCCAGCGCTGTACTGACTGACGATGTTGTCCTCGTCGTTCTCCCTCCCCTGCGTGACCCGCACTGGAGCGTCGAGGAGGTTCTCGCCGGCGAGCTTCAGCTCGACGTGCTCGCCGAGGCGCTGCGCGACGGTCAGGTCGATCTGATGCCGCGGCTGCTCGTACTCGTCCGGCCGGTTGCTCCCCACCCTCCTGAGCCGGACGCCGAACACGTTGTAGAGGAGCCGAGCGCTCGTGCCGGTCGACTCTCCGGTGTAGTCGAGCCCCAGGTTCACGACGAAGGGGGATTGCCCCTGGAGAGGGTGCTCCGGGCTGCTCTGGATGGTGCTCCCTCCCACGCGGACCTCGGGATCGATCGTCACCTCCGACGTCACGAACGTGAGGTTGCCGAGCGCGGTGACCTCCCGCAGGAGCGGGGAGATGAAGCCAAGGCCCTTCCTGAGCTCGAGCTCGACGCCGGCGACATGGCCGGCGTCTCCGTTGACGTAGGTGAGCCTGCCCCTGCCGCTGTTGTGGATGATGACCTCCTCGATCGGCTCCTGGAAGTGCTTGTAAAAGACGCTGACCGCAGCCACCTCTCCGGCCGTCGGGAAGGTCTCGAAGCGAAGATCGCCGTTGACGACGCTCGTCCGCCGGAGCTCGGGATTACCCTTCACTTCTCTGCCGCTGTAGCCCTCCTGATACAGGGTCGGGCTGAGCTCGCGGAGCTGGGGCCGAGCCAGCGTCCTGGCCACGCCGAGCCTGACATTCGAATTCGAGGTCGCCTTGACGACGATGTTGACGGCGGGCAGGAGGTCGATCTTGTCGCTCTCGACGTGGATCTCGGGGCTCGCCGGGGAATACCTGTCGAACGCCCTCAGCGACAGCGAGGAGGCCTCGATCCGTGCGCCGAGCACCGCGCGGAGCCATCGCGTCACGGCGGTGTCGGTCATCACGTAACCTGCGTAGAGGTTGTCGTTCGCCGTATAGGAGTCGGTCTCGCGCGTGATCTCCTCGACCTCGAGCACCGAGCCGATGTTCTCGTCCGAGAACAGCGCTCCCGGCTCCTGGCGCAGGAGCGTCGGATCCGCCCCCGGGCTCTGCTTGAACCGGAACCGGCGCGTGTTGAACTCGCGCTCTCGGAAGTTGAGCAGACCGCCCGCCTTCAGCCGGGTCGGGGTGTCGCCGCGGACGAGGGGCTGGGTATAGGAGAGCTGCCCGCCGTAGCTCGTGTCCCCCATGTCGCTGAAGAAGTGCGCGCCGCTCAGCGTGCCCTCGTCCCACGAGAAGACGCCGCTCGCGTCATCGCGGATGTAGACGGTCTCCCTCGTGTCGGGCTCGTCCGACGTCGCGAGGGAGATCGACGCTTTCCAGTCGAGGGTCCCGCCGTCGAGCGCTCCGAAGCGGTGCTCCCCCTGGAGCTGACCCAGGGTGAGCGATCGCGAGATGAATCGCAGCATCGTGTCGCGAAACGCGCTGTCCCCGCTGCTCGGGTTTCCGTCGGCCTGGCTGGCCAGGTCGTCCGACGAACGGCTGTGGAGCCCGGTCAGCGTCACCTTGTGGTCCTGATCCGGGTTGTAGGTGACGCTGCCGAAGCTGCCCCAGGACACCTGATCACGGATGCTCCCCGTCGTGATCTCGCTGACGCGAACGAGCTCGCCGGTTCGAGGATGGGGATCGAAGACACCGAGGGTCTCGTCCGCGCGCGGAGAGAACTTCCGGCCGTAGCTCAGCGAGGCGATGTAGCCGAGGCGCTGCTCGCCGCCGAGCTTCAGCGTGTCGCCGACGACCACGCTGCCGCTCCCGTTCGGCGGGGTGAACGCCCGCGTCGTCGCCATCGACGAGTTGATCGCCCTGCCGTAAGCCGTCATCTCGTCCCTCGTGAGGGTGCCGCCGCCCGGCTTGGGGCCGAGGCGCATCAGCTTGTACTCGGGGATCTCGCTCGGCAGCGCGCGGGCGCCGCCGTCGATCCCGAGCCAGTCGGTCCCGGATCCGGCGTAGCTCAATCGATCCCGGAACGTCGCCTGGCTGTTCAGGCCGAGCGACAGCGAGGCCTGGAAGAGGAACTTTGTCGGGAGCTCGCGCGTGTTGACCTGGACCGAGCCGCCCGCGAAATCGCCGGGGATGTCGGGGGTGAACGTCTTGACGACGGTGATGTCGCTGAGGACCAGCGACGGGAAGAGATCCAGCGGGACAGCCTGCCGGTCGGGCTCGGGGCTCGGCAGCGGGGCGCCGTTCAAGAGGGCGTTCGTGTAGCGCTCGCCCAGGCCGCGCACGTACACGTATCTGCTGTCGACCACGGTCGCTCCAACGATGCGCTTCGCGGCCTCCGCGGCGTTGCGATCGGGCGTCTTCGCGATCTCCTTCGCGCCGACCGCGTCGCCCACGTGGGCCGCGTTCTTCCGGATGAGCAGCTGCGCCGCGACGCTCGCCCGCTCCGGCTCGAACTCGACCTCGATGACCTCCTCCGCCTGCTGATCCGGATCGAGGCCGACGTCGATCTGGCTCACCTGCCCGGCGGTCACGCGCACGTCCTGCACGCGCTGGGGCCTGTACGCCTCGTACCAGATCCGAAGCTCGTAGCTCCCCGGCGGGAGCTCCAGGCGATAGCGGCCTTCGAGATCCGCGATGGCCTTGAGCTTCGTCCCGACGACCGACACCTGGGCGTCGAGGAGGGGCTCCTTCGTGGCGGTGTCCGTGACGACACCCCACACGGCGCCCTTCCCTGCCGGCGGCGGGCGCGACGGGCTCGGCTCGTCGAGCCCCGCGGCGCCCTCCGCCGCCGGGGCGCCGGCCGGGGTCCCCGCGCCTTCGGGCGGCGGAGCGGCCGCTCCAGGGTCGCCCTGGGCGAGGGCCGTGGCCCCCCAGCAAAGCGGCGCCACGAGCGCCGCGACTGCCCCCGAGATCCTTCTGCGATTCATGCACCTGTCCCTTCACGCCCCGAGCTCGGCGCGCCTGTCGATGAGTTGGCTGGGCGCACCTGCGCCCGTCGATGAGGAGAGCGGAGAGCCAGCTCCCCGCCGCCCTCTCCTGTGCACCGCGCCGCGAGCGCGCCCTCGGGCGTCGGCCCCGCGCGCGCCCTGTCAGCGCCGCATCGGGGCCGTGCGCCGCGCCGGCTCAGCGCCCGGTCTTCTCTGTCAGGACGGCGATCGTCTTCGCCCCGCCCATGCGCGCGGCGTCCATGGCCTCCACCGCGATCGCGTAGACGGCCTCGTCCTCCGCGTCGAAGTAAAGCACGTCGTCCGAGCGCGCCGCGAAGATGCGGGCGAGCCGCTCTTGCAGCTCGCCGCGCTGCACCTCGGCCTGGTTGATGCGGATGACGCCGCGCTGATCCACCGTGAGCACCACGGGCTTGCTGGCGTCGTCGGGGGGTGGTGCGAGCTTCGCTGTGTCGTCCTTCCTGGGCAGGTTCAGCCAGAACTGCTTCGCGAGCAGCGGCGTCACGACCATGAAGATGATGAGGAGCACGAGCACCACGTCGACAAGCGGCGTGACGTTCATGCTCGGCGTGACGCCGGCCCTCTTGCCTCCGCCCTGCGGAACGCTCATGCCCACGGCGCTATCCCTCCTCCGGCTCGGGCGCGGCCCCGCCGCCCCGCTGGCTCACCTGCAGCGAGATCCCGCCGAAGCCGACCTCCTGGCACAGCGCAAAGGCCTCCCGCACGCGACCGTACTTCACGGAGGAGTCGCCCTTGATGACCACCCGGCGCTCCGGCTCCGCGGCGCGGATGGCCCGCAGCCTCTCTCCGAGCGACGGGAGGTCGGCGAGGGCCTCCTTCTCCAGGAACACGGTGCCGGCGCCGGTGATCGTCACGTAGATCGGCTCGAGCGTCGCTCTCGACCTCCGATCGGGCTGAAACACCGCCGGGAGCTCGACCCGCTCGCCGTGCTCCATCTGGGGCGCGATCACCATGAAGATGATGAGGAGCACGAGCACCACGTCGACGAGCGGCGTGACGTTGATCTCCGGCTCAGGCGGCGGCTGCCGACCCGAACGACCGCTCTCCGCTCGAACGCCCATGCTCGTTCTCCATTTCGTCGATGAGCTCACCCGCGCTGCGCTCGAGCGCGAGCTCCACCGCGGCGATGCGGGTGGTGAGGTAGTTGAAGCAAAGCACCGCCGGGATGGCGACCCCGAGCCCGAGGGCGGTGACGATGAGCGCCTCGGAGATGCCGCCGCTCACGGCGCCGAGGCCGCCCGAGCCGGTCGAGGCGATGGTCTGGAATGCGGTGATGATGCCGATGACCGTGCCGAGCAGCCCGACGAACGGGGCCACCGAGCCCACCGTCGCCAGCACCGAGAGGCCGCGGCGCAGGTCGGCGGAGATCGCCTCGCGGCGCCGCGACACCTCGCGGCGCGCGAGCTCCACCGGGGGCACGCCGCCCTCGCCGGCGTCGACGGCGCGCTGGAAGCGGCGCACCGCCGCCGCGACGAGCCGGGCGAGCGCAGAGCGCCCGTACCGGTCGGCGATCGCCGCGAGCCGCGCGGTGTCCCACGCTTCCATCACCGGCCGCGCCTCGCTCGCGAAGCGCCGGGTCTCCGAGGCCTGACGCGCCAGCGCGATGAGCCGCTCCACCACGACAGCGACGCTCGCCAGCGCCATGAGCACGAGGGCGAACGCGACGAGCTTGCTGAGGAGCCCCATGGTCGCCCAGATGTGCCCGAGATCAAACTGCATCATGGCTCTACTCCTTCACTCCTCTCGCGAGAGGCCGCCTCCGCGGCCGCGCGCTCGACGTCATCTCTTCGCCTTGAAGGGGATCCTGACCGTCTTGAAGGTCGACACCGGCCTCCCCTCGTGAACCGCCGGCCGGTAGCGCCACGTCTTCACCGTCGCGAGGACCACGGCGTTGAAGAGCGGATGGCCGCGGACGAGGGTGACGTTCGTGACCTCGCCCGTCTCGGTCACCACGAACCTGACCACCACGGTGGCCTCTACCCCTGCGCTCAGCGCCGCCTCGGGGACGGAAGGAAGCGCGTTGGAGAGCGCGACCGGCGGCGTCGCGTTCTCCGGGAGGTGAATCGGCCCTCTCGGCGGCGGCGGAGGTGGTGGCGGCGGCGGCGGGGGCGGGGGCGCCGCCACGGCGGCCGTTCCCGTGCCGCCGGGGACCCCGCCGGGCACGCCGCCCGGCGCACCGCCCGGCTCTCCGTAGGTGTCGTCGTCGCTCGCCCTGGCCTCGCTCGGGTCCGCCTCCGCGGGCGCCTCGGTGGGCACCGCGGTCGGCGCGACGAGCGCCGGGCGCCGGGGCGCCGCG
>JAICEP010000252.1 GCA_025924095.1 Sorangium sp. | reverse complement strand
GGCCACCGCGTTGACCCGCGACAGCTCGCTCTCCGGCCGCCAGGTCGTCATGAGCCCCTCGAGCCTGCGGATCTCGGCGATCGCCTTTTCCAGCCTGGCCCTGATCGCCGCCTCGTCCATCGCCGCGCTCGTGTGGGCGGCGAGGAGCAGGCTCGTCCCCATCGCCCGCGCCTCGACCGCGACGCGGGCGGGCCCTTCCTGCGCCGCCACGCCCCGGTCCGGCGCACGCGCCGCGCTCGAGGCCGCCGGCGGGGCCTCCTGACGCGCGCGCGGGGCGTCGCACGCGGCGAGCGCGGGCGGCGCGAGCATCGCCGCGAGGCCGAGGAGGAGCGAGGAGCAGCGCAGTCCGACCATTCGAAAATCCTGACTCCATGAGAACCGCGAGGACGCCCGACCGCGCGGCATCGTCGCGTCGCGGACGGGCGCCGGCGGCGGAGCTCCTCCGCCGGCGCCACCATGGCCCAGGCGAGGCGCGCGGATCCAGGGTAGTATCGCCCGCCCATGAGCCTCGACCCGAGCCGCATCGCGCGTGACATCGACGACCTCTCCCCTGAGCTCCGCGAGATCGCCGCGCGCATCCACGCGAGCCCCGAGCTCCGGTTCGAGGAGCACAAGGCCGCGGCGTGGCTCGCCGAGGCCGTCGAGAAGAACGGCATCCAGGTCGAGCGCGGGCTCGCCGGCATGCCCACCTCGCTGCGCGCGCGCATCGGGCAGGGCCAGGGCCCCCACCTGGCCATCCTCGCCGAGTACGACGCCCTCCCGGAGATCGGCCACGCCTGCGGGCACAACCTGATCGCCGCGGGGGCGCTCGGCGCCTTCCTCGCGCTGGCCCGGCAGAAGGACGCCGTGGCCGGCACCATCGATCTGGTCGGGACGCCCGCCGAGGAGGGGGGCGGCGGCAAGATCCGGCTGCTCGAGGCGGGCGCCTTCGAGGGCGTCGACGCCGCGATGATGTTCCACCCGTTCGACCGCGATCTGCTCGCCCACGACACGCTGGCCAGCACCTGGCTCGAGCTCCAGTTCCGCGGCAAGCCGTCGCACGCCGCGCTCGCGCCGTGGGACGGGCACAGCGCGCTCACCGCCTGCCTCGACACCTTCCGGCTGATCGACGGCCAGCGTGTCCACTTCCGCGACGGCGTCCGGGTGCACGGGTTCATCAAGAACGGCGGCCAGGCGGTCAACATCATCCCGGAGGTCGCGGTGGCCGAGTTCTCGGTCCGCGCCCTCGACACCGACGAGCTCGCCCGCGTGCGGGGGATCGTCGAGCGCTGCGCCCACGGCGCGGCCATGGCGAGCGGCGTGGAGCTCACCCTCGTCGACCAGGGCGGTTACAAGAACATGGTCAACAACCGGAAGATGGCGCGCCGCTTCGGCGAGCACCTGCGCGCCCTCGGCCGCTCGCCGGTCGAGATGGACCCCGCCGTCGGTACCGGCTCGACCGACATGGGCGACGTGTCCCACGCGCTCCCCGCCATCCACCCGTGGATCGCGATCTGCGGCAAGGGAGAGACGACCTGCCACCAGCACGCGTTCGCCGCCAAGGCCGCGAGCGCTTCCGGCCAGGACTCGATGCTGATCGCCGCCAAGGCGATGGCGATGACGTGCGCGGATCTCCTGCTCGATCCCGAGCTGCGGAGGGGCGTGCGCGAGGAGTTCGCGCAGCGGAAGGCCGGCGCGAGCGCGGCCTAGGCCAGGTCAGCCGTCGTCCTGGAGGGGGCTGCCGAGGTCGTCCATCAGCCCGGTCCCCCCCTCGATCGGGATCGCCCGCGCCAGGGCCACCCGCTCCAGCATCACCGACAGCGCGATCCTGTCTCCCACGTCCGGCAGCCAGGTGCGGGACCCGTCCCAGAGATCCAGCCGGACGTTGCTCGCGAGCTTGCCCCCGTTCGCCGCGCCCGCGCCGCCGGCGGCGCCGGCCGTCGATTGCGCGGAGGGCACCGCCATGCGGTCGATCTGCGACCAGGCGAAGCGCCGCACGCGCGGCAGCCCGAACCCGAGCAGCTCGCGCAGCTCGATCCCGTCCGGGTGCACGATCACGCCGCGCATCTGCTCGCGAAGCACCATCGCGAGCGCGCTCACGCACAGGATGATGGCGCACACGCTCGAGGGCACGAGCCGATGGCGATCCCCCTCGACGACGTACTGGAAGATCCGCGAGCTCGAAGGCGCGTTCTGACCATAGAAGATCACCGCCGAGACGCTGAGGGCGAAGCCGAGGTAGAGCAGCGCCGGGATGCGCTCCTTCATCGGCGGCCCGAACGCGATGCGCTTCTCGGGCCTGTACGTCATGTCAAAGCCGGGAGGTCTGGAAGGACGCGCCATAGATTCCTAGTCTACACGGCGCTACGCCCGGTGCTTGGGTCGCCCCTTGGGCCCGCCCACCCCCCCGGTCGGCCGCCGCGCTCCCAAAAATACAGGGTCAGGCGTTCCCGGAAAGCCGCGGCCCGGCGCTCCCAGAAACCCATTGCCGGGAGATGGCTGAACGGACATGAAGGGACGCCCGAGGGCGCCCCCTCGACCCATCCTGGAGCCTTCCATGCACGATCGCTTCCTGCGCGCCTGCCGGCGTGAGCCGACCGATGTGACGCCCATATGGTTCATGCGCCAGGCCGGCCGGTACATGGCCGAGTACCGCGAGCTCAGGAAGAAATACACGCTCCTCGAGATCTGCAAGACGCCCGAGCTCGCCCTCGAGGTGACCCTCCAGCCGCTGCGGCTCGGGATGGACGCGGCGATCCTCTTCGCCGACATCCTGCTGCCGCTCGAGCCCATGGGCGCCCCCTTCGAGTTCGCGAAGGGCGAGGGGCCGGTCATCCACGAGCCGGTGCGCGACCGGGCCGGCATCGAGCGGCTGCGCGTGTTCGAGCCCGAGGAGGGCCTCGGCTACGTGCTCGACGCCGTGCGCCTCATCCGCAAGGAGCTGGACGGCAAGACGCCGCTCATCGGCTTCGCCGGCGCGCCGTTCACCATGGCGAGCTACCTCGTCGAGGGGGGCAAATCGAGCGATTACCGGCTCACGAAGCAGCTGATGTGGAGCGATCCCGAGGCGTGGTCGGCGCTCATGGGCAAGATCTCCGAGGTCGTCCGCCGCCTGCTGCGCGCCCAGGTCGCCGCCGGCGCGCAGGCCGTGCAGCTGTTCGACTCGTGGGTCGGCTCGCTCTCGATCGACGACTACCGCGAGCACGTGCAGCCGCACGTGCGGTACATCCTCCGCGATCTCGAGGCGACCGGGGTCCCGGTCATCCACTTCGGCACGAACACGGGGGCGCTCCTCGAGGCGCAGCGCGACGCCGGCGGCACGGTGATCGGCGTCGACTGGCGCACGCCGCTCGACAAGGCGTGGCAGCGCATCGGCCACGACCGCGCCGTGCAGGGCAACCTCGATCCGCTGCTGCTCTGCGCGCCGCGCGCCGTCGCCGAGCGCCGCGCGCGGGCGGTGCTCGCCGAGGCCGGCGGGCGCGCGGGGCACATCTTCAACCTCGGCCACGGCATCATCCCGGAGACGCCGGTCGACACGGTGAAGGCGGTCATCGATCTCGTCCACTCCATCCCGCGCGCGTCGCTGCAGGGCGAGCCCGATCGTTGATGCTGCGCCTCACCCCTCCCGGGGTGATATGGTCCCGCCGCGAGCATGTGCGAGCTCCTCGGGATGGAGTGCAACGTCCCCACCGACATCGTCTTTTCGTTCAACGGCCTCCGGCACCGGGGCGGCCGCACCGGGCCCCACGCCGACGGGTGGGGCCTCGCGTTCTTCGAGGGGCGCGCCGCGCGCGTCTTCCTCGACCCGAGCCCCGCCTGCGATAGCCCGCTGGCGCGGTTCCTCGGCGAGACCCCGATCAAGACGCTGCTCGCGATCGGCCACATCCGGCGCCGCACCCGCGGCGACGTCCTGCTCGCCAACACGCACCCGTTCGTGCGGGAGCTCTGGGGACGCCACTGGGTCTTCGCGCACAACGGCACGCTGCGCCGCGTCCGGCGCCGCGCGCTGGGCCGCTTCAACCCCATCGGCACGACCGACAGCGAGCATGCGTTCTGTTACCTGCTGGAGGGGCTCCGCAGCGCGTTCCCGGCCTACCCGCGCCGGACCAGCGAGCTCTGGGAGGCGATCGCGACGCTGGGCAGCGAACTCGGCCGGGACGGCACGTTCAACTTCCTGCTCGGCGACGGGCGCCACCTCTTCGCCCGCTGCGCGACCCGGCTCTGCTACATCGTCCGCAAGGCCCCGTTCGGCATCGCGACGCTCGTGGACGACGACATCCGCGTCGACTTCTCCGCGGTCACGACCCCGAAGGATCGCGTCGCCGTGGTCGCGACGACCCCGCTGACCACCAACGAAGCCTGGACCCAGGGACGACCGGGCGAGCTCTGGGTCTTCGATGGCGGCGAGCTGCGCGCGACGCTCCCGTCGCCCTCGTGACCGACGCCGCCCGGGCTCTCGCGCCGGCACCCGCCCGGCAGGGCTCGGGTCGTCAATACTCTACTTGCTGCCGAGGTCGGTTTCTCGACGCCTTCTCCGGCTGGGCCCGTGGATGCCTTTCGAGGCAAACCGTTCCAGCAGCGACGGAGCATGATCGCTAGCCGAGGAACGAGCTGTTCCGGGAATCATCTCAGGAAGGAACACGCGGCCGCGCCGGGGGTGGAGATGGGCACGGGGCAGCCTGAAATGAAAAACGTCGCGACGGACCTGGGGGGGAAAGGTCTCCGCCGCGACGCAGGTCTATCCTACGCACCCCGTATGCCAAGTCAACCAACCGGCACGACTCGCAAAGAGGCCCGCGCGCAGCGCGGTCGCGGCGCGCGCAGCGCTCAGTTCAGCGTTGTGATGCGCCCTGGTTTTGAGGCAGAACTCACAGAGCCTCATCCCCGCAGAACGCGGGCATGGCAGCCGAACAGACACATCGTGCTCCAGCGAACCATTCTCTCCCCTGCCGGCTCAACCGCTCGCCGGATGGGTGGCGGCGCGCCCGGGAAGCGCATAGAGAGAGCCGCATCGACGGCAGCGCGGGCTGCACGAGAGAAAGGGGCGGCGCCTTCACTGCGATACAAGCGCACAACGCCCCACAAGGCGCGTCAGCGAGCACAGGCGATGCAGTGCAGAGCAAGCGGCGGCGAGGGGCGGACGGCGTGCGGGGAACAAGCCGAGAGCGTGGAAGGGTACGACGGAGCGCAGAGGGCGACGTGCGCCGTTGTCGGGTCGGGAAGGCGGAGGAAGCACCGAAGACGGCTCCGCCCGGATGGCCGTCTTGACGGGAGTCGGGGCATGTCAGTACGCTTTGACGTTGGGCGAGCTAGGGCATATCGAGCCGTTGGATCGCGACTGCAGAGCCGCGCCCCGGTAGGTTCCGTCTCGGAAAGAGCTCGAACGATGTCGAGGCTAGGTCGCACGACGGGTTGGGCTGAGCGCGCGTGAGTGACTTCGACGAAAAGACTCGTGTAACGCAGGTGGTCCAGCCCCCACCGGGCGGCGGCAGCAAGAACACGACCGACTGCCTGGTCGTGATCTACACGAAGGAGCCCACGCTGCTCGGCAAGCGGTTCGTGCTGGAGAACAACCCGACGCGGGTCGGCCGGGGGGCGGACAACCACATCGTGCTCGACGGCGACTCCGTCTCACGGCGGCACGCCCATTTCGAGCAGCGGCCGAGCGCCTGGATGGTCGTCGACGACGGGAGCACCAACGGGACGTACTGCAACGATGAGCAGATCTCCCGCGAGGTGGTGCTGAAGAACGGAGACAGGGTGAAGATCGGCCCCACGATCTTCAAATTCCTGTCCGGCGCCGACGTGGAGGCGCAATACCACGAAGAGATCTACCGGATGACCATCATCGATGGTCTCACGCAGATCCACAACAAGCGCTACCTCTACGAGGCGCTCGAGCGCGAGATCATCCGCGGCCGCCGCCACGAGCGGGACCTCGCGATCCTCCTGTTCGACATCGACCACTTCAAGCGCATCAACGATGTCCACGGCCACCTGGCCGGCGATTTCGTGTTGAAGGAGGTCGCGCGCATCGTGCAGAGCCGCATCCGCCGCGATGAGGTCTTTGCGCGGTACGGCGGCGAGGAGTTCGCCATCATCCTGCCCGAGACGTCCATCGAGGGCGCCGCGGCGCTCGGCGAGACGCTGCGACAGAAGGTCGCGGAGCACCTCTTCGTCTTCCAGGCCGACAGCATCCGCGTGACGATCAGCGTCGGCGTGGCGCTGCTGCAGGAGGGCGATCGCACCGCGAACGACCTCATCAAGCGCGCCGACGAGCGCCTCTACCACGCGAAGAACAGCGGGAGAAACCGGGTTTGCGCCTGAGCTCCGGGCCGCGGGCGCGCTAGATCCCGGCGGAGGAACGACGATGCCGAACAGCGAGCTGCCGCTGCCGGCGGCGCCGGGCGCAGACGGCGGCGCAGCGCTGCCCGAGATCCTGGTGCCGCCGCCTGGTCCCCGGTCGCGGAGCGCCCTCGAGCGGCTCGAGCGCGTCGAGTGCCCCGCGTTCGGCCGGCGCCGCGAGGCGCGGGCGCAGAAGAGCGGCGCCGAGATGCTGCCGATCGTGCTGTCGCACGGGCACGGCGCGAACGTGTGCGACGTCGACGGCAACCGCTACGTCGACCTGTGCGCGGGCTTCGGCGCGCTGCTGCTCGGCCACGCGGCGGCGCCGGTGCGGCGCGCGGCGGAGGAGCAGATGTCGCGGCTGACGCTCGCCCTCGGCGACGTGTACTCGGCCGACGTGAAGATCACCCTGCTGGAGCGCCTCGCGGCGCTGCACCCCGGGCCCGCGCCCATGGCGCTGCTCGGCCAGAGCGGCAGCGACGCGATCACCGCGGCCATCAAGACGGCGGCGCTCGCGACCGGGCGGCCGGGGCTCGTCGCCTTCGAGGGCGCGTACCACGGCCTCGGGTACGCGCCGCTCGCGGCGTGCGGGCTGCGCGAGAGCTACCGGGCCCCCTTCGCGGAGCAGCTCAACCAGCGCGTGACGTTCGCGCCGTACCCGCGCGACGAGGCGGGCGCCGCGCGCTCGCTCGACGCCGTCGAGGCGGCGCTGCGCGGCGGCGAGGTCGGCGCGATCCTCCTCGAGCCGATCCTCGGGCGGGGCGGCTGCGTCGTTCCGCCCGACGCGTTCCTGAGCGCGATCTGCGACGCGGCGCACCGGCACGGGGCGCTCGTGATCGCGGACGAGATCTGGACCGGCCTCGGTCGGTCGGGGGCGATGACGCGCACGGGAGCGCTCGGGGCGCCCGTGGACATCCTCTGCTTCGGCAAGGGGCTCGGCGGCGGGCTCCCGATCTCCGCGTGCGTCGCGCCCGAGCCCATCATGCGCGCGTGGGCGCGCGAGGGAGAGGTGGTCCACACCTCGACGCACTCCGGATCGCCCCTCGCCTCGAGCGCCGCGCTCGCGACGCTCGACGCCCTGGACGCAGGCCAGCTTGCGGCACGCTCGCGCGACGTGGGCGCGCGCTTCCAGGAGGTGCTCCGGGAGGCGCTCGGGCGCGGAGCGGGCGTCGTCGACGTGCGAGGCGCCGGGCTCATGGTCGGCGTGGAGCTGGAGAGCGCCGAGCTCGGGCTGCGGGCCATGCGCGGGATGCTGGCCGAGGGCTACCTGGTCCTCACGGGCGGGGTGCGCGGCGAGACGCTGACGCTGACGCCGGCGCTCACCATCCCCGAGGCGCTGCTGGCGGCCGCGGCCGGCGCGCTGGCGCGCGTGCTCTCGGCCTAGACGCGGCCGGCGCGTGCTATCCCGGTCCCGTGGGACCGATCGATCAGAGCGAGGCGCTGCACCGTCGCGCGAGGGCGTTCATCGAGGCGTCGCTCCTCCCGGACAGGGCGGGCTCGCCCGGCACCGGCCGGGCGGCGGCGGCCTCTCCTCAGCAGGGCGAGCGCGGGGCGGACGCCGCGCTCCCGGAGACGTTCGATGCGCTCGCGATCGCCCTCGCCCGGCACCAGGCCGCGCATTGCGCGCCGGTCGCCCGCCTCTTCAAGGCGCGCGGCGCGGACGTCGACGCGATGGAGCGCGCGGCGCAGATCCCCGCGGTGCCGTGCGACGTCTTCCGGTTCGCGCGCGTCGCGGCCCACCCCTCCGGGGCGGACGGGCGCGTCTTCCGCACGAGCGGGACCTCCCTCGGCGCGGCGTCCCGCGGCGAGCACCCGTTACGCACCACGGCGACGTACGAGCTCGCCGCGGTCGCCTGGGGGGAGCGCCTCCTGTGGCCCGACGGCGCGCGGCTCCGGGCGCTCGTCCTCGCGCCGCCGCTCGACGAGGTCCCGGACTCGTCGCTCGGGTTCATGATCGATCGCTTCGCCGCGCGCCTCGCGGGGCCGGCGAGCTGGCACGTGCGCGACGGCGAGCTCGACGCCGCGGGGTTCGCCCGCGCGTGCGGCGAGGCGCGCGCCGCGGGCGAGCCGGCGATCGTGCTCGGCACCTCGTTCGCGTTCGTCCACCTGCTCGAGGCGCAGCTGCCCGAGGGCGCGACGCAGCTGCCCGCAGGGAGCCGCGTCATGCAGACCGGCGGCTACAAGGGCCGCTCGCGCGAGGTGCCCGCGGAGGAGCTGCGGGCGTCGATCGCGCGGTCGCTCGCGGTGCCCCTCTCGCACGTCGTGGGCGAGTACGGCATGACGGAGCTCTCCAGCCAGCTCTACGAGGGCACCCTCGCGGCGGCGCTCGCCGGCAGACAGGGCCCCGCGCCGGGGCTCTACCTCGCGCCGCCCTGGACGCGGGTCACCGCGGTCGACCCAGGGACGCTCGCGCCGCTCCCCGCAGGCGAGATCGGGCTCGCGCGGATCGTCGATCTCGCGAACGTCGACTCGGCCGTCGCCCTCCAGACCGCCGAGCGCGTGCGCGTCACCGACGAGGGCGTCGAGCTCCTGGGCCGCGCGTCCGGGGCGCCGCCGCGCGGCTGCTCGATCGCGATCGACCAGATGCTCGGCGGCGGCCCGTGATGGACGAGGGCGCGGCGCGGCGCCGCCGGGTCGAGCGCGTGATCGCCGCGGCGGCGAGGATCGCCGACGCGCGCGATCCGCTGGGCGAGGAGGCGCGCCGGCGGCTGCCTTCCACGAGCGGCCTCTCCCCCGAGGGCGTGGAGCTCGCGCTCGGCCGCCACCTCGAGGTCGCGCCGAGCCGCGGCGAGCTCGACGCGCTCGTGGCGACCTCGGGGCGCGCGCGCCGCTGCCACGTGGTCCTCGCCGCCAACGTCTGCACGGCGCCGCTGCGGGCCATCGCCGTCGCGGCGGCGACGGCGCCGGAGGTCTTCGTGCGCCCGTCTCGCCGCGATCCCGTCGTCGCGGAGCTCCTCGTGCGCGCGCTCCAGGCCGACGAGGGCTTCGGCCGCGAAGGCGGCGCCATCGCGCTTGTCGCGGACGTCGCGCTCGGGGACGCCGGGGCGCAGGCGGCCGGCGAGGGCGCGCCCGGCGATGCGCCGCGCGCCGAGCTGCACATCTACGGCTCGGACCAGACCGTGGCGACGCTGCGGGTCCAGGCCGGCCGCGGCGTGCTCGTGCGCGGGCACGGCGCCGGCCTCGGGCTCGCCGTGGTCGGCCCCGGCGCGCGCCTCGCCGAGGCGGCGCGGGACATCGCCGACGACGTCGTGCCGTTCGATCAGCGCGGCTGCCTGTCGCCGCGCTTCGTGCTGGTGGAGGGCCCGGCCGAGCGCGCGGAGGCGCTCGCGCGCGCCCTGCACGCGGCGCTCGCAGAGGCGGGCGCGCGCGTCCCGCGCGGGCCGCTCGACGGCGCCGCGCGCGCCGAGGTGGCCATGTACCGGGCCACCCTCGAGGCCGTGGGCTCGTTCTGGGAGGGCGAAGGGCACGGGGTCGGCGTGGATCTGGCGCCGCGCTCGCTGCTGCTGCCGCCCGCGGCGCGCGTCGTCCACGTCGCGGCGAG
>JAICEP010000251.1 GCA_025924095.1 Sorangium sp. | reverse complement strand
TGGGTCCGCGCTGAACGTCTGCGCGAGCGAGCCCGTCGTCGGGCGCTGGGATCGGTTCCGGCTCGAGCAGGTGGTCGTCACGCGATGAGGGAGGGCGCAGCCGGCGCGTCGTCGCCGGCCTCACGCCGGTCATGCGCGGCGCCCTGCTTGCGGAACGCGCCGGGCGGCATCCCGTGCTCGCGGTGGAAGGCGCGGTTGAAGGCGGACACCGAGGTGTAGCCCACCGCCTCGGCGATCTCGGTGAGCGGTCGATCGGTCTCGCGCACCCACCTCGCTGCCTCGTGCATGCGTGCCTGGGTCAGGTACGCGAGCGGGGAGAGACCCACCTCGGCCACGAAGCGGCGCGCCAGCGTGGGCCGCGAGGTCCCGAGCTTCGCCGCCAGCGTCGCGACGTCCCAGGGCGCGGCGAGGTCCTCGTGGAGGCGCGAGAGCGCAGCGGCGACGAGCGAATCGCGCAGCGCGCCCAGCCAGCCGGCGCCGCCGGCGGGCTGATCGTCGACCCAGGCGCGGAGGAGCTGCACGAAGAGCACGTCGAGGAGCCGCGACACCACAAGGGATTGGCCGAGATCCGCGCGATCGTGCTCGCGCGTCAGGCCGGCGATGGTCTCGGCGAGATCGGGCCTTCCGCGCGTCTTCTTCGCTGGGATGTGGACCAGCTCGGGCAGCACGCGCAGCGCCGGGTGGCGGGCGCCGGGGACGTCGAACGCGTACACCCCGCAGAGCACCTCCGTCTCCGCGCCCTGGCCGTCGCCGAGGCGCATGCGGTGGTCGACGGTCCCGCGCGCCGCGAGCCACGCCGCGAGCGGCATCCGCCGGCTCCGCGCGTGATCGGCGAGCGCGTGCGCGCTGCCGCGCGGCAGGAGCACCACGTCGCCCGGCCCGAGCGCGACCCGCTGCTCGCCGAGGAAGAGCCAGCACGTGCCGGCCGTGATCAGGTGGAAGACCGCGTCCGCGGACGCGTCGACGCAGAGCCCCCACGGCGCCCGCGCCGACGAGTGGCAGTAGATCCGGCCGCGCAGGTGCGTCAGCTCCAGCACCCTTCCCAGCACATCGTGCACCGCGCCCTCGTTCATTGAACGCCACGGTAGCAGCCTTCTCCCGATCGATCGCGCCGTGAGCGCTTCAGACAAAACATCGAGAGCCGGAGCGATGGCTCGTGGCGGCGACAATCCCCAACTTCTCTCGCATCGAACGGCTCGCGCACCGCAAGGGTGGTGATGCCGTATCGGAGGAGGCGGATCGTGAAGCGTGAACCTTTGGAGCAATCGTTGTCCTGGAAGCCCACCTCGCCGTCGTTCATCCTCGGCGCGCTGGGCGGCGCGTTCATGCTGTTCCTCGCGGTGCGCGGCTTCGCCCAGCCGGTGGCGGCCGCTCAGGGCTTCGGCCTCCCGCTCCTCGACGTCGGAGACGCCGTCTATCTCCACATCAAGGCGGGCCGCGATCTCGGGATCGGCCTCATGTTCGTGGGTCTGCTCGCGCTGCGGATGCGCACGGCGCTCGGCGTCGTCACCCTCGCCTCCAGCGTGATGCCGCTCGTCGACTGCCTGGTGACGAGCACGAGCGGTCGTTGCAGCATCCCCTACGCGCTGATGGTCCACGGCTCCGCGGTCGTCTACTGCGTTGTCGCCGCCGTGGTCATGCTGCGGACGCCGCGCCCCGTGCTGGAGCCGCACGCGGCGCTGGAGCGTTGAGCCACGCGGATCCAGGCTAGCCGGAGGTCTTGTCGCCGCGGTAGTCGGTGGCCCCCGGGATGGCGGGCAACCAGGGCACGCGGTGCACGGTCCAGAGCTGGAAGGCGGGGGGCGGCAGGTCGCCGGGCCGGTCCATCGTGCCCAGGAAGATGTCGAGCTCCCGCGTCCCGTCACGGCGCCAGAACAGCGACGAGCCGCAGGTCGAGCAGAACTGGCGGACGGCGAAGCTGGACGACCGATAGGTCGCGGGTGAGCCGGAGAGCAGATCGAGCTGCTCGTCAGCATAGGTGGCGAACGACGGCATGGGCGAGCCGGTCTGGCGCCGGCACTGGCTGCAGTAGCAAACATTGACGCTCGCCGGCGCGCCGCGCGCGCGGTAGCGGATCGCGCCGCACAGGCAGCCGCCGGTGTGGTGAGCCTCGGTCATGGACGTCGCCTCCTTGTCCCTGGATGTCGCGAGCGCCAGCCTGGTCCCTCCGGGCGCGCGGCGCAACCGCCGCACCGCCGCGGCGCGGCGTTGCGTCATCGGGAGGCCCGGAGCGGCCGGCAGAGCGCATAACCGAGGACGCAGCCGATGCCGTACAGCGCGAAGTCGCCGGGATCGAATCCGCCGTTCGCGCCGAGCAGGAGCCGCCCCGGGGTGGTGCTGCGCGCGGCCGACAGCCAGGGCAGCTCGCTCAGCTGCAGCAGCTCGATGGCGCACGTCGCGGCGAGGACCGCGAGCGCCAGCCGGTGCGTGCGGGCGGAGATCCACACGAGCTGCGCCGCGGCGATCCACACGACCTCGTAGAGCGCCGCGCCGGCGCCGTTGCGCAGCCAGACCGGACCGCCGTGGAACCGGGCGATCAGGCCGACGGGGACGACCGCGACGATGAGGAGGGCCAGCGCGACGCGCTTGCGAGCAGCTTCCGGGCTGTGCGCCGTATCCTCCACGGCGCCCAGCATACACCCCTCCAGCCCGGGCCGCGGGGTCGTCGATACGGCACGTCGCGCTCGCCGAGGCGATACGCCACCTCACGCGCCGCCGCGCGCAGGCCGGAGCGCGAGCGGCGCGGTGCCGGTGAGCAGCCCCGCCGCGAGGGCGAGCACGCCGCCGAAGCCGACGCAGGCGCAGCCGAGCGCGCCCGTCAGGGCGGCGACGCCGCACGCCGAGGCCCAGGAGGCCCCGAGCCGGTTCGACCGGCGCAGCGCGCGCGCGAGCACCACGCCGGCGGCGACCCCGCCCAGAAGGCAGGCAGGGACGCAGATGGAGACGCACCCCTCCGGCGTGCACAGGTGACCGTAAACACGCGCCGCGTGCGCCGTCGCGAAGGGCACGAGCCCCGCCGCGACCCCCGGGAGCACGCCCCGCCCGAGCTCCCGCCCCCGCCACGACAGCAGCGCCGCGGCGACGAAGAGCGCCGCGCCGAGGATCGCGGTGGTGAGCGGACGGTCGCTCATCAGCGAGGCGACGAGCGCCACGGCGATCGTCGGGGACGCCGCCCAGGCGGCCTGTCGCGCCCTCCCGCGCTCGTACGCACGATAGGCCCTCTCCTTCAGGCCGGCGAGCGCCTCAGGTTCCATAGATCCTCCTCCACGCCTCCCGGAGGCGGGCAAATGCGCGCTCGCGGCGCTTGCGGAACGCCGCGCCCGATACCGAGGGATCGCGATCGCCCTCCAGCAGGGTCGCCCTCAGCGTCTCGCGATCCGCCTCGGCCAGCGTGCCGAGCACCTCGCGCGCCGCGTCGTCCAGATCCCGGGCGATCGCCGCGTCCTCCGGCGTGGGCAGGTCGGCCGCGACCGAGGGGATGAGCTCGTCCGGCGCCTCCCTCGACCGGGTCCGCCGCCGCCGCGCCGTGCGGCACTCCCACGCCGCGATGGCGAGCGCCCAGGTGAGCGCGTCCGCTTCAGGGTCGAACGAGCTGGCGCGATCGAACACCTTGAGGAGCGCCTGCTGCGCCGCGTCCTCCGCGTCCGCTTCGCCGCCGCCGAGCATGCGGCGGCAGAACGCGCTGATCGCCGGCCAGAGGGCGGCATAGACAGGCTCGAACGCCGCGCGATCGCCGTCGGCGAGGCGTCTCATCGACGCGTTGAGCAGCGATCGCGCGCGCAGTTCCAACGGGCTGGGTCCTCAGCCGCAGGGGCAGTCCGGACACGGACAATCCGCGCACGGACAGCCGCCGGCGAGCTGCGTGCCAGCATAGGCCATCGACGGGATTGCGAGGACGGCCGCGAACAGGGTCACCTTGAGCCAACGACGCATGGGAGCTCTCCTTTTCTTCTCCGGCCGGCTGTCCTCGCCGGCCTTCCTCGGCTCTAGGCGCGAGCGGGGGCGAGCGTGACATCCGCGCGATCGAAATCCCGGCGACCGAGATCCCGGCGACCGGACCCCTGCGCGAGCCGGCCGTTGCGGTCGTATGCCGCCCGGCGTACGAGCGGCTGCGCTTGCGCTCCCTGGCTCGGCTCCCCCTCGCCGCCGGCATCGTCCTCGTCGTCGCTGGCGTCCTTTTCATCGCGAACGCCGCGCTCGGCTGGTTCGGGTTCGCCCTCGATCCGGATGTGGGACAGCTGCTCGGGGAGGCGCGGTGGGCCCAGGCGCCGGCGGGCCTCGCCCTGGTGCTCGGCGGCGGCCTGCTCGCCGCGCTGAGCCGGGCCGCGCTCGGCCCGGAGGCGGCGGAGCGCGCCGTGCGGGACTTCGAGGTCCGGGTCCGTCAGGTGCACGGCGGGCTGTCGCTCCTGCTCGGAGCGGCGGCGCTGCTCCTGGGAACGGGCCTCGCGGCGCGGACGGCGCACACAGGCGAGCTGGCCGTCGCGCTCCTCCTCGGGGCGCTGATGCTCGGCGGGAGCCTGCTCGCGCTCTGGCCGAAGGGCTCGCCGCTCCCGCCCTGGGTTGCCTGGCCCCTGGTGCTCGGGTTCGCGGGGGTCAACGCGAGCAGCGCGGCGCGCGCGGCGCTGGGGATCGCGCGGGCGGACGCCGGCTGGGAACCCCTGGGCTCGGGGCCCACGTGGGACTCGCCCCTCGTGCTCTTGACGAGCCGGCGGGCGCTCTTCGCCACGACCCAGGGCGAGGACAAGAGCAGCCACGCGAGCCGCGACGGCGGCCGCTCCTGGGACAGCCTGCACCTGCCCGGCCATCCAGGGACGAGCCTTGTCGAGGACGCGGCTGGCGGGCGCATCTGGATGGCGCCGAGCGACGGGGACGCGCTCACGTTCTTCGACGAGGCCAGGCGAGGCTGGTACCAGGTCGCCTTGCCGAAGGAGGGCTTCCTCCGGGGCCTCGCCGTCGACGAACGGCAGGTGCTCGCGGCCTACCCCGACGGGCTCTACCGGAGCCCCCGCGACGGCGACGGCTGGACCGCATCGCCGGAGATCGCGCGCTGCTCGGCGCTGGCCGCCTTCCGCGACCGCCGCCTCGTCGTGGGCTCGCGGTGGCTGCTCTCGGAGAACGGCGGCGAGCGCTGGCGCGAGCTCGACCGTCGCGGTGTCCCCGATTTCGCCGCGCGCGCGGCGCTCGGACCGACGCGAGCGTACATCCTCGTGCACGGCGGACCGATGAGCGACGCATGGTTCGTGACCGTCGACGGCGAGCACACGCAGGTCGAGGCGGCGCCGTGCACGACGGGCTCGGCCGTGAGCGTGAACCCGGAGCGGGAGGAAGAGCTCGTGATCGGCTGCTCGGGAGAGGGCGTGCTGCACAGCACCGACGGCGGGAGGAGCTGGCGCTCGCTCGGCTTCTTCGGAGCACAGGTCGAGTCGCTCGCCGTCGACTACGAGCAGCGCTGGGTTTACGCCGGCGCCCACGCGCTCCTCGGCGCGAACGGCCTTTTCCGCCGGAGGCTCTGACTGGCAGATCATTCTGCCGGGCAGGCTCGGCGTGCTAGGGTGTCGTGCCTATGTCCGGCCGCTCGTGGTTCGCTGCCCTCGGCCTGCTCTGCCTCGGGTGCACGCCGTCGCGGCACGACGCCGGCTCGGGCGCCGACCCGGCCGGGAGCGCGGGCGTCGCGGTCGCAGAGCCCGAGAGCGGGCGCCCTGCCGGCCCCCCGGGCGCCGTCGCGCCGGCCGTCGCTCTCGAGCCGCCGGAGGCTCCGGCCGCCGGGGCCCCGCCCGCCGCGGCGGAGGACGCGGCGCCGGCGGGTCCCGCCCGCGTGTACGCGAAGAGCCGCCAGGTGTGGATCCGGTCCGCGCCGAGGCCGAAGGCCCAGTGGATCGGCTATCTCTCGATCGGCGGCTCGGTCCGCCTGAAGAGCCCCGAGCCCTCGCGCGGCGCCGGCGATTGCCCGGCGTTCTACGCCGTGGAGCCGCGCGGGTACGTCTGCGTCGACGGCGAGCGCGCCACCCTGGACGCGGCCGATCCCATGCTGAAGACGCTGCTCGCCCACGCCCCGCGGGTCGATCAGCCCTTGCCGTACCTCTACGGCGAGTCGCTCGGGCTCAAGCGCCTCCTGAACGTCGAGGGCATCGACGCGCCGGCGTGGCCCGCGGGGATCCACGATCTGCGGCACATCCAGGTCCGCCCGCGGTCGTCGGTCGCATGGACGAAGGAGGTCGAGGCCGGCGGGGCGACGTGGCTCTGGGCGTCGGATCTGACGTTCGTGCCGAAGGACAAGGTGAAGCCCTATGAGCCGGCCACCTTCGAGGGGGTCCACCTCGGCCCCGACGTGCGGCTCCCCCTCGCGTTCTTTCGCCGCAAGCCGCGCCCCAAGTACCACCTCACCGAGGACAACCAGCTCGAGAAGACGGACGCCGTGTGGGAGCGCCTCGACCGCGTCGGGCTGACGGGCCGCTCGAAGCGGGTCGGCAAGCTGACGTATCTCGAGACCCGCGACGATGGGCGCTGGGTGCTCGAGCGAGATGCGGTGGTCGTCAAGCCGCGGAAGTCGCGGAACCCGTGGGGACGCCGGATCCAGCTCGGCGGCGAGGCGCCCTCTCCCCCGGCCGAGGGGCCGAGGAACACGTGGATCGAGATCGCGGCGCTCGACGGCTGGCTCATCGCGTACGAGGACGACCGGCCCGTCTTCGCGACGCTCATCTCGGCCGGGCGCAACGGCGCCGACGAGCCGGAGAGGTCGGAGAGCCCCGAGCCGTTCGTGCCGCCCTCCACGACGCCGCTCGGCCAGTACCACATCAACCGCAAGTGGGTGACGAAGACGCTCATCACTCCCCACGTCAACGCGGACGACTGGATCGAGGCGGAGGTGCCGTGGAGCCAGCACTTCTTCAGCAAGTATCTCCTGCACGCGGCGTACTGGCACAACAACTGGGGAGATGGGCAGAGCGGCGGGTGCGTGAACCTCTCGCCGGTCGACGCGAAGTGGCTCTTCCACTGGACCGATCCCCCCGTGCCGGAGGGGTGGTACGCGGTCCAGGTCACGCGCAAGGACCCGTCGACGCGCCTCGTGATCCACCGCTGACCGCTGCGGCCCGAGCGTGGGTATCGCGCTCGCGCGCGCCTCTACGGGCCGCTACTTCACTGGCGCGCTGGCCGCCTCGTGCTCGGCGGCCATGCGCCGCATGCAGAGCTTGAGGCCGGCGCGGAGGTTGCCCACGGTCGTGACCCCGGAGAGGTCGAGCCCGAGCGCGATCATCGTCTGGGCCACGTTCGACCGGATCCCGGTGATGATCCCCTCCGCGCCGAGGAGCCGGATGGCCTTGATCATCTCGATGAGGTATCCGGCGGTCCGCGTGTCGACCGCATCGACGCCGGTGAGGTCGAGGATCGCGAAGCGAGCGTCCTTGTTCACGATCGCCGAGAGCAGGTTATCCATCACCTCGGAGATCCTCAGGCTGTCCACCACGCCCACCATGGGCAGAGTCAGCACCTTGTCCCAGACCTCGATGATGGGCGTCGAGAGATCGCGGATGACCTTCTGCTGCTTCTCGATGAGATCGAGCTTGCTCCGGAGCTCGTTCTCTCGCTGCGTCGCCTGGGTGGCGTCCAGGTTGATGCTGATCAGGCCATCGGGCTCCCCGCGCTCGTCGCGCACGGGGACGAACCATGTATCCCAGACGGTATCGAGCGCGTCGAGGACGCCGTGCGAGGCTCGCCCCGCGAGCCCCTGCCGGATCCCCTCCGACCCCTCCGGGTGGTCCGCATAGAGCTCGAGCACGTTCGCGCCGAGGAGCTGCCCCGGCTTCACGCCGACCCGCTCCAACCCCTTGCCCTCCTGGAACGTGAAGGTGCCCACGCGGTCGTACTTGCAGACGCTGATCGGGAGATAGTCGAGGATGGCGCGGAGGAGCAGCTGCGCCTCCCGGAGCTTCGCCTCGAGCTCCTCCCGCGTCTCCGCCCCTGCTGTGGTCATTTTCTCTTCCCCCACCATGAGAGCTTTCTATCCCGCGCGCGCGCTGGCCGTCGAGCGTTTGTCGACCGTGGCCGGCGAGTTACGTGAACCCACCGGGGGAAACATCGCACAGCGCGCTGAGCTCGCCTGCCCTTCTCCCACGCGATGTCCGGTGAGGGAATCGAGGCATGGACTCCCCCGTGCCGGCGCGCCTCCCGCGCCGCAGAGCCGGCGCGGCGCGGCGCGGGTTGACATGGTGTAAGGTACACACTAAGCCTCGTGGTGAAGGTCCACGGAGGTCCGGATGTCCGTCGCGTACGAGCACCCACGGCCGGCATTGACGGTGGATTGCGTCGTGTTCGGCCTCGATGAGGAGGATCTGAAGGTCCTGCTCATCCGGCGGGAGCTCGAGCCGTTCCGCGGCAGGTGGGCGCTCCCGGGCGGCTTCGTGCGCGTCGACGAGGCGCTGGACGACGCCGCGCGGCGGGAGCTCGCGGAGGAGACGGGGCTCTCGGGGGTGTTCCTGGAGCAGCTCTACACGTTCGGCGCGCTCGGGCGCGACCCGCGCGAGCGCGTCGTCTCGGTGGCGTACTGCGCGCTGGTCAAGCTCGGGGATCACCGGGTCAAGGCGGCGACCGACGCGCGCGAGGCCGCGTGGTTCTCGGTGGACGACACCCCGGCGCTCGCCTTCGATCACGAGGAGATCTTCGCGATGGCGCTGGAGAGGCTCAAGGGCAAGGTGCGGTATCGGCCCATCGGGTTCGAGCTCTTGCCGCCGAAGTTCACGCTGTCGCAGCTCCAGCGGCTCTACGAGAAGATCCTCGATCGCCCGCTCGACAAGCGCAACTTCCGCAAGAAGGCGCTCGGCACCGGGCTCCTCGTGGAGCTCGACGAGGTCGAGCAGGACGTCGCCCACCGCGCCGCGCGGCTCTACCGGTTCGACCGGCGCAAGTACGAGCGGCTGGAGAGGGACGGGTTCAGCTTCGAGATCTGAGGCGGGGCGGCTTGCGCGGCCGCGCCTGCGCTCCGTCCCTGCCATGACGGAGCGCAGGCGAGAGCGCCTCGGGCGCTCCGTGCATACTGGACGAGCCCGTCGCGCCCTGCCCGGCGGAGCCGCCCCGCGATGTAGCCCATGAGCGCCTGATGGGAGCGGAAGGCCGCAGCGCGATGGCGACACGCCTGGACGCGGACCTCGGCTCGGCGCTCACCAAAAGCGCCGAGCCGAGGTGCTCACGGGTCCGCCGGCATCAACCCCTCACAGCGGTGCGTCACAGGACCGCATCCAGAGAGACGACATTGCACCCTGCGCGGCACTGGAAGCGCTTGTCCTTGCAGTGATCGCGGACCATGTACTCCTTCGCCTTGCCATCTGCACCTCGAACCGACACCTTGCAATCAGGCTCCAGGCAGCCGAGCTCCACGGGCACCCGGAAATGTCCGGAAGCGTCGGTGGACGTCGTGCGATTAAGATGGCGCGCCCCGGGGCACGTCAGCGTGACCTCCGCGCCCCCGATCGGACGGCTCACCCCGTCACGCACGACGCCAGAGACATCGATCCCCGGGTCGCACCCGACGAGCCCTGAGGCCGTCACGACGGCCATGGACGCACTCCTCAACGCATACCGGGTTTGAGCAAGCATGGCAATAGCATCAGACCAGCGTTGCCGTTGATAGACTTCGCGTTCTCCACGAGAACGATGGGATTTCATCCATTCCACCGCCAGCTTACGCCCGCGTTCCCCCACACCGACCAGATATTGAGCACCGTGATTGTTCCGCCAGCCCAGTTTCCCAGGTCGGCCCCCCTGTAGGGTCTGTTCTGTTCACTGGATCATTCCCGGCATAAGCGTAGAGATTCAAGCTGCGTCCTGCGAACAGGATCGGATCCTTGCTCGCCCACCGTCCCGCCTCCGGATCGTAGTCCCGGACCCCGAAGCGCACAAGCTCATGAAAGGGATCGCCAC
>JAICEP010000250.1 GCA_025924095.1 Sorangium sp. | reverse complement strand
CGGGTCGGCGAGCCCTTGGGCGACGAGCACGAGAGCACCGAGGCGGTCGTGATGAGCGCTGACGAGGTGACGGCAGCGATGCAGGACGGCCGGATCAGCCACGTGATCGCCGTGGTCACCCTGTTGCGGGCGCTCGCTGCCGCGACCTCGGCCCCGCGCTGACCGCGGCGCCTGCAAGGCGGCCAGCGGGTGCCGTTCGGCGGCGATGGGAACCGCTCCGGTCGACGCGCGTTTGGCCGTGGTGAGGCCGAGCTTGAGCTGGGCCTTGACGCCGAACACCTGCCGGAAGGTCGTGGCCCGGTCGTTGAACCAACCGTCCGTCGGGATGAGCTGCAACTTCACGATGAGCTTGCCGACGAGCGTCTGCCTCTCCGTGCCAATGGGCGCTCCGGCGCTGAGCGGAGGACCCAACTTGGCTCCTTGGGTCGCATGCCGAAGTAGCACGGCCTACTTCGCCAGCGCCGAGCACGGCTGATTTGACTGGCAATCGTGTAGGCGAGAGCACTCCCGCCGTGCGCGCTGGTTGACACGATCGGATCTCTCGCGTCTTGATGCGCGCCCTTCGCGGGGCAGCCCTGAGAGCCTCTCGGGAGCAACGCGGCGGAGCGCAGCAGTGGTCCTCGTGGGGGGAATCTGGAGATCTATCGATGAGCCGTGTTCTTCGGCGAACAGCATTCTTTGCTTGCGCCGGCGTCGTCCTGCTCACGGGGTGCAGCAGCTCCTCGGCCGCACCGCTCGACGGGGTGACCGAATCACACGACGACGGCGGCGGGAGCGACGGAGTCGGGAGCGCCGGCGCAGGCGGCGCTGAGCCCGGGGGCGCGCCGGACGTAGACGGCGCGCCGGACGTGGCGTGCGACACCCTCTCGGCCGAGCTCCAGGGAGCGCTCGACGCGGCCGTGGAGGCCCAGAGGCTCCCCGGCGCGGCCGCCGCCGTGGCCATCGGCGGGTGCAGCTGGCTCGGCGCCGCGGGGGTGGCGGACGCGGAGGCCGACGTGGCCGTCCAGCCCGGAGATCTCTTCCGCGCAGGGAGCATCACGAAGTCCTTCGTCGCCACGCTGGCGCTGATGCTCCGCGCGGAAGGCCTGCTGTCGCTCGAGGACTCGGTCTCCACGTACGTGGACGGCATTCCCCGCGGCGAGCAGATCTCCGTGCGACAGATCCTGAACCACACGAGCGGGATCTTCGATTACACCGGGATGGACGAGTTCTGGACCGCGGCGCTCGAGGATCCGACGCACACGTGGACGCCCGCGGAGCTCATCGAGCTCGCCGCGTCGAGGCCGCCGTATTTCGAGCCGGGGCAGGGCTTCGCCTACTCCAACACGAACTACATCATCGCCGGCCTGCTCGTCGAAGCGGCCTCGGGAGAGCCCATCGGCGAGCTGCTCCGCACCCGCGTCCTCGAGCCGGCGGGGCTCGCGCATTCCTACCTCGACGGCGCCGAGGCGGCCCTCCCCGGCCTCGTGCACGGCTACGGGCGAAGCCGAGGGGAGCTCGTCGAGATGACCTCCGCGCTCCACGCGTCCGCGGCCGGCGCGGCGGGCGCGCTGGTCTCGACCTCGAGCGATCTCGCGCGCTTCTACCGCAAGCTGCTCGACGGCACGCTGCTCGGCCCCGACGAGCTCGCGGAGATGACCACCTGGGTCGACACGCCACCCGGCCAGGTCAACGGGTACGGCCTCGGGCTGTCCCGCCGCGAATCCCCGCTCGGCGTCCAGCACGGACACGACGGCGGTATCTGGGGATTCACGTCGTCGTCCTATTACGCGATCGACAGAGATGCTTCTATCACCGTGCTCGTCAACCTCGAGGGAGCTGACGTCGGCCGGGTCGTCGACGACCTGTCGCGCGTCCTCGCGACCCCCTGAGCCGAGCGGTCCGCTGCGAACGGGCCTCGCGCTTGCATCACCCTGGACGCAGCCTGCATGGGATGACACCCGGCAAGCCGCTCCCATCGTGAAAGGAGTCCGCGATGAAGCTGGTGAAAGCGCTCGGTGCGCTGGCGCTGTCCGGGCTCGCGCTCGGCGCCGCGCAGCTCGCTGCAGCGGAGGATACGATACCCATCCAGGATCTCGTGATCGTCGAGGAGACGACGAGCCCGGCGCTCGCCGATGCCAGGATCCCCCCGGACGACCTCCCGTATCACCGGCCCTTCCGGCCCTATGGGGACTTCCGGCCGTACAGGCCATTCATGCCGCACAGGCCCTTCCGGCCGTATGGGCACTTCCGGCCGCACAGGCCGTTCGGGCCCCACGGTCCCTTCCATCCGCACGGGCATGACCACGGGCGGTCCGAGGCAACGCCGGCAGGGGATCTCCCCACGCCGGCCGTGAACCTCCAAGACCGTCGCTGACCTCACGGCAGGAGCGGCGGTGGTGGCCGGATTTGAACATGAAGGCGGAAGGCGGGAAGGCGGGAAGAAGAGATCAAGGATCTTCCTGCCCTCCCGCCTTCATGGGATTCACTCCTGGGCAAATCAGGCCACCACCCGCCGCGCGGGATGGGCCGGTCCTCCAGGGCGGGGGCCATCGGAAGGGGGCCGCATGGGTGGAAGACAGCGACGCCGGAGCCTCGCCCTCATGGCCCTGGCCGCCGCCGCGGCGCACCTCGGCTGCGTCCTCCTCGGGGCGCTCCACGTCGACCTGCAGAGGGCAGGGCGGCTCGGCAGGGGGGTCGCTTATTACGGCGCGCTCTCCGGGGCCGACAGCAGCTACAACTTCTTTGCGCCCTCCGTCGGCGCGCTGCCCTGGGCGAGATTCCAGGTGACGGACGCGCGAGGGAGGCGGATCGACGACGTCCTGGAGTCCGGCGCGAACCCCGAGGCGCAGCTCCGGATCAGGAGCCTCGTCGCGCTCTTCGTGACAGAAGAGGACGCGTCGATGCGGCGCTCGCTCGCGGCCTCGTGGGCAGGCAAGGTGCTCGCGAGGTACCCCGGCGCGGAGAGCGTGGTCGCCCGGGTGGAGATCTGTGACCTCCCCTCGATGCAGGAATACCGCGACGACAAGCGGCCAGCGTGGAACCTGATCTACGAGGCGAAGCTCGTCCGGCAGCACAGGCCCCCGGCCGCCCCGCAGGAGAACGGCGCGCCGTGAGCGGGCCGAGCGGCGTCGCCGGCGCGGCAGGGCTCTCCCGCGCCGCCGGCTCGCCGGCGTCCGAGCGCGCGGCGGCTCCGGTCCGATGAGGTATCCTGCGCCCGATGCGCTCTCCCGACGCAGCCGGCCCCGGCGCTCCGCAGGCCTGCCTCTCGCCCACCGAGCTCTTCCATCGCGTTTTCGAGCTCCTCGCCGCCATGGAGGAGGCGCAGCGGGGCAAGGTCATCGATCTCGCGCGGCGCCTCATCCCCACCCTCACGGCCGAGGACATCCGCAACCCGCACGACTTTCCCGGCCTCGACGACCCCGACTGGCACTTCGAGGACGGGCAGCTCGCCGGCATCGAGTCCGTTCGGTTTGCGCTCCGCGGTCTCGCGCGCGATGTTCTGGGGGATGGCGAAGGGCGCGAAGCGCGAGAGAGATCCGAAATCGGCGGCCAGCCCGGCGCGAGCCGCGAAGGCGGCGGCACGCAAGGCGAGTGAGGCGTTCTACCAGCCGTTCTCCACGCTCCGGCAGCTGACGAAGCCCAAGCCGGCCGCGGCGCCCGAAGCGAAGGGCAGGGCGGCCGCGGCACCCGAAGCGAAGGGCGGGGCGGCCGCGGCACCCGAAGCGAAGGCCAAGCCGGCCGCGACACCGGAGGCGAAGGGCAGGGCGAACGCGGCCGCGACGCCGGGCGCCGGCGCGGCGGCACGGACAGGCGTCGAGCCTGCGCCGCGGCCCGTCGACCCCGAGACCTTCGCCATCTACATGGCCGGCGTCCGCGTGCTCGAGGACCGCGCGAACCGGATCCCCATCACCGCGAGCCGCGTCGAGCGCGCCGCGCCCCCGACGATCGTCGCCGATCCGGACGAGGAGGCGCGCTCGCGCATGCGCTCGCTCGTCATCGAGGGCATCAAGTTCGAGACAACGGACGACAGCGAGCGCATCGAAGGCAGGCGCCTCGACGTCGATCCGCGCGAGCTCAGGCGGCTCCGCCGCGCCCGCTACGCCCTCGACGGCACCCTCGATCTGCACGGCCTGCGGCTCGAGGCGGCGCGCGAGGCCGTCGAGGCCTTCGTCTGCAAGCGCCAGCGCGACGGCGACCGCGTCGTCGCCATCGTGCACGGCAAGGGCAACCACTCGCCCGGCGGGCACGCCGTGCTCCGCGGCGAGATCGCCGCCTGGCTCAGCAACGGCCGCGTCGCCCGCCACGTCGCCGCGTTCACGACGGCCCCGGACGCCGAGGGCGGCGCCGGCGCCGTGCTCGTGCTGCTCGCGCGATGATGTCGAAGGCGCGCGTCGAGCCCACCGAGACGCCGCGGCACGCGCCGCGCTGCACCCTGCTGCCCGCCGTGCGGGCGGTCTGCCGCGGCCTCGTGCCGGCCGCGCGCGCGATGCGCCGCGGTCTCCTGCCCGCCGCCGCGCTGCTCGCCCTGCTGCCCGCGTGCGCGCCGGCCCCGGCCGCGGCGCCGTCGCCGCCGCCGAGGCCCGCGCCGCCCCCGCCGCCGTCGACGCTCGGCGACGGCGAGCTCGGCGAGTACCGCTCCGAGCGCTTCGATCTCCGGCTTCCGCTGCCCGACGCGCGCGGCTTCCGCGTCGAGGACGGCGGAGGCCCCTGGCTCGTCGCGACCCACGCCGCGTCGTCGACGTCGCTGCTCGTGCGCACCTGGCGCGCGGACGGCCGCGCGAGCCGCGCCGCGTGCGAGGCGCGCGCGCGGCTCTGGCGCGACCTGCCGCGCCCCGACCTCCGCCTCACCGCCGTGGAGCGCCGGATCGACGTGCCCGAGGGCTTCGACACCGTCGTGGCGATCGGCGTCGCCGACGCCCCGCCCGGCGCGCCGATCGACGGCTTCGCGGTCGCCTTCGGCGGCTCCGGCCGGCGCTGCTTCGCCTTCATCGCCGAGACGCGCGCCGCGGGCCCCTCCGCCGAGCGGCTCGTCGCCGAGCGGCTCGCCGCCGTGGTCGAGATCTCGCTCGGCGGCCTCCGCCTCGTGCGCGAGATCGCGCCCGCCGTGCCGCGCGAGCCGCCGCCCTGAACCCAAGGCTCAGCGGTAGACGCCCCCGCGGGCGCGGGACTCGAGCGCCGCGGCGAGCTCCTCCTCGCCGATCGACCACGCTTCGGCCGACAGCTCGCGCGCCTCGGCGGGCTTGAGCGCCTCCACCGCGTGCGGCACGAAGCGCAGCCGCGACAGCGACAGGAGGCGCTCCAGCGCCTCGGACGTCACGCCGCTCTGGAGCTCCCTCCGCCACGCGCGATCGATCGCCTCGAGCCGCGCGGGGCTCTTCCAGGCGTCGGCGAGCACCACGCGGCCGAGCCGCGCGTCGATGGCGTCGTTCCCCGTCGGCAGCGCGACGATCGCCTGCGGCGCCGCGCGCGCCGGATCGCCGAGGCCGAGCGAGAGCTGCGCTCGCGCCGCCTCGAGCAGCCGCGCCTCGTCGGGCCGGAGCGCGGCCCGATCCACAGACGGCAGCCGCTCCAGCGCGAGCGCGTACCGCTCGCGGCGCGCGGCGTCGACCACGGCGGCCAGCGCGCGCAGGACCCTCGCCGTCGGCGGTGAGAACCACGGATCCACGCACTCGCTCGGGCGCTGCGCGGGGTCGTCGAGATCGAGGGCGGCGGCGCGCCACAGCGACGCGCGCGCGTCGAGGACGGCGCGCGAGGCCTGCACCGCGAGCAGGAAGAGCGCGACCGCGGGGAGCAGGCCCTTCGCGCCCCAGAGCTCGCCGAGGAAGCAGCTCGCCGCGACGAGGAGCGAGAGCAGGAGAACGAGCACCAGCCGGCGCCGGCGCCTCGCGACGCCGCCCGCCGAGCGGGCAGCACCGTCCGTCGCGCCGACGACCTCGGCGCACCGCTCGAGCAGCCACGTCCAGGCAGATCCCACGTCCGCTGGATCAGGATGCCTGGCGCTACGCTTCCGCGCGAGGCCTTTCGATCTCGGCGCAGAGCGCCCGGGTGAAGTCGTCGGTGCTCGCGGCGCCGCCGAGGTCGCGTGTGCGCACCTGGCCTGCCCGGTAGACCGACGTGAGCGCCCGCTCGATCCTGTCGCCGGCCTCGTGCTCTCCGAGGTGCCGCAGCATCATCACGGCGCTCTGCACGAGCGCCGTCGGGTTCGCGTAGCCCTTGCCCGCGATGTCCGGCGCCGACCCGTGCACCGCCTCGAAGACCGCCGCCTCGTCGCCGATGTTCGCGCCGGGCACGATCCCGAGCCCGCCGACAAGGCCGGCGCCGAGATCCGAGAGGATATCGCCGTACAGGTTCTCCGTCACGAGCACCCCGAGCTTGTTCGGATCGCGGACCATCGTCATGGCCGCCGCGTCGACGATCATCTCGCCGAGGTGGACCTCGGGGTGCTTGACGGCGACGCGCCGCGCGCAGTCGAGCGCGAGGCCGTCGGAGAGCTTCATGATGTTCGCCTTGTGGACGATCGTCACCTTGCTCCGGCCGTGCTGCTTCGCGTACTGGAACGCGAACTCGGCGATGCGGGTCGAGCTGCGCTCGGTCGTGAGCTTGATGCTCTGGGCCACGCCGGGCAGGATCATGAGCTCGAGCCCGGCGTAGAGCCCCTCGGTGTTCTCGCGCACGATGACCATGTCGACGTCGAACCGCGGCTCGACGCCCGGCAGGCTGCGGATGGGCCGCACGTTGGCGTAGAGGTCGAGCGTCTGCCGGAGCGTCACGTTGACCGACCGGAACCCGCCCCCGATCGGCGTGGTCACCGGGCCCTTCAGGGCGATCCGGTTCTTCCGCACGGCGTCGAGGACGGGGAGGGGGAGCGGCGAGCCCGTCAGCTTCGCGACCTCGATGCCCGCGTGGTGGATCTCCCAGTCGACGGTGACGCCGGCGGCGGAGATCACATCCTGAGTCGCGCTCACGACCTCCGGACCGATGCCGTCGCCCGGGATCAACGTGATGCGATAGGCCATGGGCCGTCCCCTTAGCAGGTGTGCGGGCCGGAACAATGGGCAAGCGAGCTCGAGCGCGAGGGCGCGCGCCGCGCGCCGCGCCGGTACGCGCCGGCAGAGGCGCGGCGCCGGGGAAGCGCGCGGGAGGGCAACGTGGTGCGATGCGCCCTTTTACAACCGCGCGCGACCTCGCTAGGGTACGCCCCCGCACGGCCTGACGGGCCGCTGTCACCTGGAACCGGGCGCGGGCCGGGCCACCGGCCCGCGCTCATGTTCACCAACTAGATTGAAGGAGCGTGCTCATGCACCCTCGTGTCTTGAAAGGTCGCCGAACCGCTTTCGCGGCCTTCCTGCCTGCCGTGATCGCGTCGTCCTCGCTGGGGTGCGGCTACTCCGAGGAGGAGTGGAAGGCCCAGCTCGACAAGTACAGCCGCCTTCAGGGCCAGCACCAGACCACGGAAGGCCGCCTCGCCCAGACGCAGCAGGAGCTCGAGGCCGCCCAGGCGAAGATCGCGGAGCTGACGAGGCAGCTCGAGGCGGCCGGCGTCGACATCGGCAAGCTGAACGAGAACCTCCAGGCGACGAGCACGCAGGTGTCGCAGCTGAGCTCGACGCTCGAGGAGCGCGAGAAGGCGCTCGCCGAGTTCAAGGCGCGCGCCCGCCAGCTGGAGCAGATCAAGGCGCGGTTCGAGACGCTCAGGAAGAAGCTGGACGAGCTCACGAAGCTCGGCCTGGCGGTGAACATCCGGAACAACCGGATGGTCATCTCGCTGCCGGGGGACGTCCTCTTCGACTCCGGGCGCGAGTCGCTGAAGAAGGAGGGTAAGGAGATCCTCCTCAAGGTGGCGACGGTCATCACGAACGACAAGTCGCTGCTCCAGCGCGACTACCAGGTCGCCGGCCACACGGACAACAAGCCGCTGGCGGGCGGCCAGTTCCGCGACAACTGGGGCCTGTCGCTGATGCGCGCCCGCGAGGTGCTGCTGTTCCTCGTCAGCCCGCCCGACGTGAAGGGCGGCGGCGGCGCGCTCCCGGTCGCGAAATGGAGCGCCGCGGGCTTCGCGGAGACCGACCCGGTCGCGACGAACGACACCGACGAGGGGCGGCGCAAGAACCGCCGGTGCGACCTCATCGTGGTCCCGAGCGTCGAGGAGATGCTCGACCTCAAGGCGATCACGCAGTAGCCCGGGATCGCGCGGCGCGCGCCGCAGGAGAGCGCGCGCCGCGGGGAGAGCGCGGCGCCGAGCGGCGCCTCAGCCGCCAGGCGCGCGGCTGCCCGTGGCGCTCGTGACGCGGGGGCTCCGCAGCTCAGGGGAGCGGCGCGGCCGGGCAGGAGGCGTCGGTCGTCGCCTCGACGTCGTCGACATGCAAGGTCTCGTGGCCGAGCGGCTCGTCGCAGACGCCGCTGGCTCCTATCTTGAAGGAGAGGTGCTGGGGTCTGCCCGCCGTGCGCGGATCCAGGCAGATCGTCTGTTGCGTCCAGCTCTCGCTGGAAGGCAGGGTGGCGCCCGGGGTCGAGGAGGCGGTCGCCGCGTGGAGGTGACTCGTGCGGTACCAGAACTTCAGCGCCGGGCCGGCCGTCGCCTCGGGCTCGGGCACCGTGAACACGGTGGAGGCCGAGGGCTCCCGGCACGGCTTCTTCACGGACAGCGAGAGCGAGACATCGCCGGAGTGGGCGGTCGCCGCGTCGACGGCGAGCTTGGCGCTGCCACGCGCGGGATCGTCCGCGGTCAGGACCCATGTCGGCGAGAGGCTCGCGCCGGCGCCGGCGTTCTCGAAGCCGGGGTCGAAGAGCGGCGTGTCGCCGGGGCAACGATCGTCAGAGACGAAGGCGAGGTCATCCACCGTGAAATCGCGCTTGTTCTCGGCTGTGCACGGCTGGCTGTTCCGGTTCCGATAGGTGAAGGCGAGCCGGTGCGCCATGCCGAGCGCCCACCGGGGCAAGCAGACATGCGCGACCTGCGCCTCGCCCGTGCCCGTCAGGGCCGTCAGCTGGTGCGTGCTCAGCGTCACGTTGAGGACCGCGCCCGGGCTGCCCTGGCTCCAGATGCGGAGCGCCGGGTTCGGCAACGCGGCGGAGGGCAACGGCGCCGAGACCGCGCCCTCGAGCGAGGGATACTGGCAGAACAGCGTGGTGGCGAGTTGCCCGCCCTTGCCGCCGCCCTGGCCCAGGCCGCTCACGATCCCGGAAACACCGTTCTCCGGCGTCGCCGTCCAGCCGGCGGCGCCTCCCTCGAAGTCGCCGTTCAGCACCTGGCCCGGCAGGGGACATTCGCTCATCTCATCCGGCCGAATCGCGACATCATCGAAGGCCAGCGTGTAGCCCTGCCCGGCCGCCTCATCGCACAGGGGAGACCTCCGGGACGGCCCGAAGAGCAGCTCGACTGGCCCGCCATAGGCGCGCTCCCCCAGGCACACGCGCTGCGGGGCGAAGGACGAAGAGGGCATGAGATCGAGGTTGCTGAAACCCCCGTTGATGCGGACCCCCACGCCCGGGGGGCCGAGGCAGTCCATCGCGGCGTCGCACCCGATGCGCGCGGCGAACGTGAGGAGCAGCGGCTCGGCGCACGCGAGGTCCGGCATCGTGAGCTGCTGAGTGAAGCCCGCCATCTGGCACACCGCGTCTCTCCCGATGACCCCGGTCCCCGGGTTGCCGTTGCCCTCGGCCTCGGGGTGGACGAGCGCGGCGCCCGTGGCGCTCCAGGTGCCCGCGCTCTGGAACGATGGATCCAGCGGGCCGCCCTGCCAGACGCACTCGCCGTCGACCATCGCGTATCCATCGGTGCAGGCACAGCCCGCGATACACACGCCGTCCACGCAGCGGAGCTCGCCGTCGCACCGGTCAAGGGACCCGCACGGGCAGCCTTCCTCGCCGGGAGGGCAGCCCGCGCCGCCCGCCTCCCCGCCAGCGCCGCCCGCGCTCTCGGCGCCGCCGCCGCCCGCGCTCTCGGCGCCGCCG
>JAICEP010000249.1 GCA_025924095.1 Sorangium sp. | reverse complement strand
TCGTCGTCGAGCGCCGCGTCCCACGCGCCGCCCAGCCGCCGGAGCTCGTCGCCCGAGACCTCGCCGCGCGGCCGGAGCAGCAGCGTCGCGTGGCGCAGCACCGCGCGGCTCCACAGGTCGCCCTCGGCCACCTTGGCGGCGCACGGCTCGGGCTCCTCCGGCTCCGGGCGCGCCGCGCCCTCGCCCGCGGCCAGGGCGCGGCGCAAGAGCGGGAGCGTGGCGCGGCGGCGCGGCGCGGCGAGCCAGCGGAGCCACAGCTCGAGCGCGCCCGGCGCGGGCGCCTCGCCGAGCACCCGCGCGGCGACGGCGCCGAGCAGCGACAGCGCCCGGCCGCGCCCCTCGCGCGCGCGATCGAGCACGGCCGTCCAGTCGCCGCGGGAGGCCGCGTCGGCGGCGAGCCAGCCCGCGGCGATGCGGCGGGCCTCGCGGGGGCAGGCGCGCTCATCGAAGCCGGCGACGCTGGCGAAGAGCGCCCGCGCGCCCTCCAGGTCGCCTCGGTGCGCCGCGAGCAGCGCGCCGGCGACGACGCCCGCCCCGCGGAGCGGCTCCGGGCGCGCCGCGGGCGGCGCGGGAGCCGCCCCGCCGTGCTCGCCGGCGCCCTCGATCCGCTCGCTGACCCAGGCCTCCGTTGCGGGGTCCGGCCTCCGCGCGCGGCAGAGCGCCCACGCGGCCGCGAGCGCCGCGCCGCCGCTCCGGTCGGCGCGCCAGGTCCAGTCCGAGAGCAGCGTCACGTGGTAGGCGACGCGCGGCGATCCCAGCGGAATGAACGCGTATCGCGCGACGAGCCAGGGCGCGATGAAGGGCACGAGCGGCGCGAGCAGCAGCGCGCACCAGAGCTGACCCGCGGCGAGGCCGATCGCGAGGACGACGGCCGCGGGCGCGAGGACGAGCCGCACGGCGGCGTGCCAGGTGCCCGCGCCGAGCGCGCCGGGGCGCGGCGGCGCTCCGGGCGAGGCCTTCCGCGCGGCCGCCTCGCTGATCATCCGCACGGCGATCGCGAGGGCCAGGAGGAGGCCCCAGCTCATCGCGCCCTCCAGCCGAGCGCGGCCAGCGCCTCCGGCCACGGCGCGCGCGGATCCTCGCCGGGCGGCTCCGGCGGCGGCAGCTCGCCGAGGTCGTCGTCGAGGTCGTCCTCCGGCGGGGGCCTCGGATCGAGCCGCGCCCACACCTCGTGCGCGAGGCGCCGCTCCGGGTCGCGGAGGGCCGCCATGGCCTGGCGCACCTTGTCGGCCGTCCGCGCGCCGGGGCCGACCGGCGTCGGGTAGGTCGCGGCGCTCGCGAGCTTGAGCTCGAGCATCCCGAGCAGCTTCTGCCCCTCGCGCTCGACCTCCGCGCGGCTCGCGCTCGGCCGCAGGCCGAGCACGTAGAACGGGTTGTCGCGGATGCGCCCGAGCGCGCCGTCCATCACCGCACCCCCGACTCGTGGCCGAGCCTGCGCTTCTGCGCGTCGACCGGCAGCAGGCGCCAGATCTCCTCGGTGATCGCCCGCAGCGCGGCCGTGTCGCCGCGCTCCGCCGCGCCGCGCCCGTCGCGCACGAGCTTCTGCGCGCGGACAAGATCCGAGGCCTGGTGCGCCTCGGAGGCGGCGTCATCGAACATCCACACCCACGCCTTCGGGTGCCGCTGGAACGCCGCGCTGCTCAGGTTGCGGACGAGGCGGAGCTGGCGCTGGAGCTCGACCTGGTTCTTCTCGGCGCGCGCCCGCGCCACGCCCTGCGCGGCCTCCTCGAGGAGCGCCTTCTCGGTGCTCGACCCGAGCTGCGAGATCCACACCGACGCGTTCGCGACGGAGGCCTGGGCCTCGGCCTCCAGCTCCGGCCAGCGCTTGTCGGCCTCGGCCTGCTCGAGCAGGACGTCGAGCTCGAGCAGCGCGCGGCGCGCCTTCTGCCCGGCGTCGGCGTCGCCGCCGCGCGCCGCGGCCGCGTCGCGCTCCACCTCGACGAGCGCGCACTCGACGTAGGTGACCTTGCCGAGCGCGTGCGGCGCGTCCCTGCGCAGGGCGCTCTCGCGCACCGAGGCGAGCCGCTCGCGCATGGCGGCGAGCGAGGCGTCGAGCACCTCGGGCGCCGCCTCGGGCACGAGCAGGTGCGCGACGCGCTCGAACACGAGCCCCTGCGACGGGATCAGCGCGCGCGCCGACAGGTGCCCGCCCCGATCGAGCTCGAGCGTGAGCTCGATCGCCGAGCCCGCCGGCAGGGCCTGGGTGAGCCCGCTCCCGTCGATCTCGAGGTTCCCGACCACGCGGCAGAGGTGGGCGACGTCGAGCTCGCCCTGCACGATCGGGATCTTCAGCACGCACGCGCCGGAGCCCTTCGGCACGCTCTCCACGCTGTGGTGCACGAACGTCCGCCGGGCCGGCAGCGGCGCGCCCCGCTCGAAGTAGACCCGCACGGAGTTGTCCGCGAGCGCGACCCCGACGGTGCGCGACAGCGGCGGATCGCTGATCGTGAGCCCCTGGACGATGGTGATCGCCTGCGGGTGCACAGGCACCGTCGCGCCGCCGGCCGCGATCGCCTCGACGCGGAACACGTTCGGCCGGCGCGGGAGCAGGTCGACGGTGACAACGAACGCCCCCTCGGCGTCGAGCGGCGCCTCGGCGCTCGTCCAGCCGTCGCCCTCGCGCGCGAGCCGGATCCGCTCGGGCGCGGCCCCCGGCCCCTCCATGACGCGGCCCACCACGTGGGGCGTCAGGTCGGACGACATGGCCGGGTACTGGAGCCAGAGCCGCCGGCCCTCCTCCTTGCCCTCGTTCGCCCCCGCGCGCGAGGCGGAACCCCGCGCGTCCAGCCCGGCGGTCGCCGCGTAGATGGCGGCCCCCTGCGCGACGAGGGTCATCGGGTCGAGCCCCTCGCCGAAGGGCGCGCCGAGCGCGTCCCTGACGCGCGCCCGCAGCGCCGGCATCACGGTCGGTCCGCCCACGAGCACGACGCGCGCGAGCTGCGACGCGTCGAGGCCGTGCGCCGCGATCAGCCGCCTGCAGACCTCGATCGAGCGGTCGATGATCGGCGCGCAGAGCGCGTCGAGCGTGGACCTTCGCAGGACCAGATCGACGTCGACGCGCGCCCCGTCCACCTCGAACGCCGCGGGGAGCGCGAGCGCCGCGTCCTCGGCGCGGGTGAGCTCGATCTTGACGTCCTCGACCGCGAGCTTGAGCTTGCGGAGCGCGGCGGCGTGCCGCGGGTCGGCGCGGCTCACGGTGACGCCCTGGGCGCGCGCGATCTCGGCGAGCGCCCAGTCGACGATGGCCCAGTCGAAGTCGCGCCCGCCGAGGAAGTTGTCGCCGTCGTGCCCGACGACGCGGAGCAGCCCGTCGCGCGTCTCGAGCAGCGAGACGTCGAAGGTCCCGCCGCCGAGGTCGTAGACGAGCCAGCTGCCCGTGGACTCCTCGGCCGTCCAGCCGGCGGCCAGCGCCGAGGCCACCGGCTCCTGGATCAGCTCGACGCGCTCGAACCCCGCGAGCCGCGCCGCCTCCGAGGTCGCCGAGCTCTGGGGCAGCTCGAACAGCGCGGGCACCGAGATCACCGCCGACGAGGGCAGGGCCCCGAGGTGCTCGGCGACGTCGGCGCGCAGCGAGCGGAGCACCTCGGCGGCGAGCTCTTCGGGCTTCCTCGTCACCTTCGCCGCCGCGAACTCGATCGGCTGGGCGGTCCCCATCAGCCGCTTGAACTCCGCGCGGGTGTTCTGCGGATCGCTCTCGAGGAACCGGCGCGCGCGCGCGCCGACCGTGGTCGTCCCGCGCGCGTCGATCCGCACCACGCTCGGGGTGAGCGTCGCGCCCTGGGAGTTCCTGACGAGGGTGACCTTCTCGCCGTCGAAGGCGGCCGCGGTCGAGTTCGTGGTGCCGAGGTCGATACCGACGTAAAGCGGGCGTGCAGCCATCGAGTGCAAGGATACACGCGCGGAACGGCGGCCGCCCGGGCGAGCCGACCGAAGGCCGGGCGAGGCCGCGGGCTGGCGGCTCCGGGCGCCTGCTCGCCGTGGAAGCCGTGGACGCCGTGAAAGCCGAGCGCCGGCTCGCGGAGGCGCCGGCGGCGCTCGGCCGGTTCCGTCGAGAGCATCGGCGGCGCCTGACCCGGCGCTGCCGCCGCCTGACGGCCGCGGTCACCCCGCGAACAGCTGCGTCACCCAGACCCGGCCGCTCGGGTCGCGCACGACGGCCACGCCGGTCCTTCGGTAGCGCCGCTCGAGCAGGTTGCCCCGGTGCGACGGGCTCGCCCAGATCGCGCGGTGCGCTCCCTCGGTCGTGCTCGAGCTGGCCACGTTCTCTCCCGCGATCGCGGCCTGGTAGCCGGCCGCCTTGAGGCGCACCGCCGGGTCGCCCGAGCCCACGTCGTGGCCCACCAGCTTCGTCTTGATCATCTCCTCGGAGTGGGCCCGCGCCAGCGCGCTGAGCGCCGCGTCGCGCGCGAGCGCCGGCAGGCGCTCCGAGGCCCGCGCGGCGTTCATCATCCGCAGCATCGCGTGCTCGTCGCCCTGCGCGCCCTTCGCGGCCTCCTCGCCGGGCGCGGTCGCGCGGACGAAGCGGCCCGGCGGGGCGCTCCCCGCGAAGATCATCGCCTCCAGCACGGGCCTCGGCCCGGTCGACACCGTGGCCAGCACCTGCACGAGCCAGCTCCCCGGCTGGTCGACCGCGAAGCTCGAGCGGAGCCGCGCGCCCGACAGCGAGCTCAGCACCGTCTTGGGCGCGCCCCGCGGCCCCAGCAGCACCACCTTCGCGGCGGTCGCCGGGACGCGCATCGTCCCCTCGAGGGTCACCCACTGCCCCACCCGCGCCTTCGTCGGCAGCGGCGACAGATCCGCGAGCGCGTCCACCCCGACCGCGGCCACGATCACCGTCCCATCCGGCTTCTTCGCCTGGGCCACCCCGCATCGCCGCACCCCGAGCGCGGTCCAGCCCGCGATCCACCCGTCGAGCCGCGCGCCGATGTCCGCCGGCTCGAGCCCCCGGCCCGAGATGGACCAGCCCCGCGGCCAGGCGTGCGGCGCGCCCGCGGCGCGCAGGGTGAATGCGAGCTCATCGGGCGGCATGATCTCCCCTCCCTGGAGCTGCCGCTCGACGTTGCGCCGGGCGACGTCGGCGAGCGCCGTGTCCGCGCTCCCGCAGCGCGACGCGAGCGCGGCGATCTCCGGCGCGAGCGCCGCGGTCGGCTGCGGCGATCGCGTGGTCGCCGCCCACGTGAGCGCCGGCGGCTCCGCTGCCGCCGCCCCGGCGAAGGTGAGCGACGCGCCGAACACCCCTGCGGCCCACCACGACCTCATGCGCCTCGGCTAGCAGATATCCCGACCCGGCGCCTCTTTCCTGCCGCCGCGCAGCGCGCCCCCGCGCCCTCGCGCGCAGCGCGTCTATCGGACGCGCGTCTGTCGGACGCGCGCCTGCCCGATGCGCGCTTCCTCGCATCGAGGCGAGATCGAGACGAAAGCCGCGCGGTCTCGCGGTCAGCTCGTGCTACCGTGGCGTCGCGCAGGATGGCTGAGGTCTCCAAGGCCGCGAAGGTCGGCGTCATGACGATCGTGCTCGCAGGCGCAGCCTACGGCGGGTACCGCTTCGTCTCGCGCGATGTGGGCGGCGGGAACGGCTACCGGGTCTGGGCCACGCTGCCGGACGCCATCGGCGTGTCCCCGCAATCGCGGGTGATGATCTCGGGCATCCAGGTCGGCGTCGTCGACAAGATCTCGCTCTACAACGGCCAGGCGCGCATCGACATCAAGATGAGCCCCGACGTCCCGCTCTACGAGGACGCGGCCATCGGCAAGCGCGCCACGAGCCTCATCGGCGAGTCGTTCGTCGTGCTCTCGCCCGGCACCGAGGGCAAGCCGCGCATCCCCGACGAGGGGAAGATCCTGTTTTACATCGACGAGCCGACGATCCAGTCGATGCAGGGGCAGGTCGCCGAGATCCTGAAGGACGTCAAGACCGTCACCGAGACCCTGAGGAACACCGTCGGCTCCGAGAACGGACAGGAGCGGCTCGCGCAGATCCTCGACAACCTCGCGGACATCACCGAGCAGATGAACGCGACCGTGCGCGAGAACCGCGCGGGCGTCACGCAGACGATCAACAACATCAACCAGATCACGGGCGAGTCGGGCCCGCGCCTGCGCGAGATCCTGCGCAACGTCGAGCAGGTGAGCCGCGACATCCGCACGATGACGGCCGCGGCCGAGGTGCCCGGCCGCGATGGGAAGCCCGGCGAGCTCCGCAGCGCCGCGGAGCGGGTGGGCCGCGCGACCGAGAACCTCGAGTCGGCGCTGAAGCACGTGGACAGCATCGCCGCGCGCGTCGACCGCGGGGAGGGGACGCTCGGCCGCCTCACCAAGGACGAGACGCTGATCAACGAGGTCGAGACCGTCGTCCAGGACGTCGGCGAGCTCGTCGGCGGGATCAGCCGGTTCCAGACCGTCGTCGGGCTGCGGACCGACTACAACTTCCTGGCCAACACCATCAAGAGCTATGTCGAGCTCAGGCTCCAGCCGACCGAGGACAAGTACTACGTCGTCGAGCTGGTGAACGACCCGCGCGGCAAGACGGACTTCCAGCAGATCGACGTCGACACGACCAACCCGAACGACCCCGCGCACTACCGGGAAGTCCGCACGATCACGACGAACGCCTTCCGCTTCTCGTTCCAGTTCGCGAAGCGGATGGGCCCGTTCACGGGCCGGTTCGGCATCAAGGAGTCGACGGGCGGCCTCGGCCTCGATCTCCACCTGCTCGACGACCGGTTCGAGCTCCGCCAGGACCTCTTCGGCTTCGGCGAGGAGCTGTCGCCGCGCTGGCGGGTCGCGCTCGCCTACGAGTTCATCCGCAAGCTGTGGCTGCTCGGCGGCATGGACGACATCCTGAACACCGATCGCCGCGATTACTTCATCGGCCTGCAGCTCCGGTTCAACGACGCCGACCTGAAGACGGTCCTGCCCTTCGCGCCGACGAGCTTCTGAGCGCGTCGCCGACGTTCGGCGCGTTCGGCGCGGCCTCCGCCGGTGCGCCCGGGCCCGTGTGCTATAGCGCGGGCATGAAGCGCTCGCTTCTTCGCCGAGTGCGTCGTGGATACGCGCTCATGATTCCTTTCCTCGCGATCGCGGCGGCCGCCGGCGTGGCGGCCTGCCAGGGGTGCAAGCCCCCTGCGACGGGCGCCGCGAGCGCGGAGGCGGGCGCCGATGCGGACGCGACTCGGCCGACGGTGCGGCTCTACGTGCTCAGCACCGTGGCCGGCGCGCTGGAGCCGTGCGGCTGCACCAAGGACCAGCTCGGAGGCATCGACCACCTCGCCGCCCTGATCGAGAGCCAGCGCGACGAGGCGCCGGATCGCCTCGTGGTCGGCGCGGGGCCGATGCTCTTCATGGAGCCCGAGGTGAAGCCGGAGCGCCGCTCCCAGGACGCCTGGAAGGCCGAGGCGATGGCGCTGGCGGCGAAGGAGATCGGGCTCGCGGCGTGGGCGCCCGGCGAGAACGACTGGGCGCTCGGCGCCGAGGCGCTCGCGAAGTACAAGGCGCAGGCCGGGGCGGCCCTGCTCGCCAGGAACCTCGAAGGCGCGGGGGGCGTCCAGGGCGTCGTGGTGCGCGACGTCTCCGGCGTGAAGGTGGGCCTCATCGGCGTGAGCGACCCGAAGGGCCGCACCGGCGTCTATCCCGAGGGCGTCAAGGCCGGCCCGGCGATCGACGCGGTGAAGGCGGGCGTCGAGGAGGCGAAGAAGCAGGGCGCGACGGTGTTCGTGGGGCTCGCGGCCTTGCCGCGGGGCGAGGCGCTGCGGCTCGCGGACAACGCGCCGGAGCTGCACGTGCTCGTGCTGGGCAAGCCCAGCGAGCGCGGGGACATGAACGACGGCCCGAAGCCGCCGGTGCTCATCGGAACGACGCTGGTCGTGGAGACGCCGAACCACCTCCAGTCGGTGGCGGTCGTGGATCTCTTCGTCCGCGGCGAGGGTGACGGCCCGCTCGTGTTCGCCGACGCGGGCGGCGTCGCGAAGGCCGAGGAGCTCATCAGCCTGTCGGCGCGGATCCGGGAGCTCGAGATCCGCCTCAACGGCTGGGAGGGCAGCAAGACGGTCGCCGAGAAGGACGTCGCCGATCGGAAGGCCGATCTGGAGAAGCTCCGGGCCGAGAAGGCGAAGCTCGAGGCGGCGGAGACGAACGTGACCGGCAGCTTCTTCCGCTACAGCTCGGTCGAGGTGCGCGAGAAGCTCGGCGCCGACAAGGAGGTCGCCGGGCAGCTGCTCGCCTATTACAAGCGGGTCAACGCCCACAACAAGGAGGCCTTCGCGGATCGCGTCCCCGAGCCTCCGGCGAAGGGCCAGGCCAGCTACATCGGCATCGACGCCTGCACGAACTGCCACGAGGAGGAGCGCAAGGTCTTCGACGGCACCGCGCACGCGCGGGCCTACGCGACGCTCCAGCAGGATTTCAAGGAGTACAACCTCGACTGCGTGAGCTGCCACGTGACCGGCTACGGCAAGCCGGGCGGCTCCACGGTGACGCACAACGCCTCCCTGCAGAACGTGCAGTGCGAGGAGTGTCACGGCCCGGGCTCGCTGCACGCGAAGGACCCCGAGACGAAGGGGCTCATCGTGCTCTCGCCCGCGCCCGAGAGCTGCGTCACGCAGTGTCACCACCCGCCGCACGTCGAGGGGTTCGAGCCCATGGCCAAGATGCAGCTCATCCTCGGGCCCGGGCACAGCCGGTACTGACGCAGGGGCGGCGCGCGACGGTGCGCCCTGCGGGCTGCAGCATTTCCGCGCCGTATCGATCGCGCTACGGGGAGCGCCCGTGACGAATGTCCACGCCGTTGTCTCCCGCCTGGGCCCGGCCGAGAGCGCGATCCTCGCGGAGCTCGCCGCGGGCGAGCCGCCGTTCGCGGTGCACCGCCGCGCCGCGCTGAGCTCGGCGCTCCGCTACCTGGAGGGCGGCCGCGGCTCGCCGGTGGTCCTCCTGCACGGCCGCGGGAACGCCGCGACCACGTGGTTCCCGCTGCTCCCCGAGCTCGCGCTGCGCCACCGCGTCGTCGCCGTGGATCTGCCGGGGTTCGGCCACGCCTCGTCGCCCCCGTTCGAGGGCGGCGGCTTCGAGGAGGGCCTCCGCTTCTTCGCCGATCCGGTCGAGGAGCTCCTCCTCGAGCTGGGTCTCGGCGACGCCGCGCTCGTCGGTCACTCGCTCGGCGCGCTTGTCGCGGCGGAGCTCGCGCTCCGCAGGCGCGTGCGTCCTCGGAAGCTCGCGCTCCTCGGCGCGATGGGGGTCGGGCCGGTCATGACCGCCCGGAGCCGCGCCTACTTCCGCGCCCCGCCGGAGCGCCTCGCGCGGGTGCTCGGCGCCGCGCTCTTCCGCCGCATCCGCCCGCCGCGGCCCACGCCGCTCGGCGAGCGCCTCGCGGCCCTGCACGGCGAGCTCTACGCCGTGCCCGACGGCCGGGTCGCGCCCGTCGCCGCCTTCAACGCGCTGTTCCCCGCCGTCGGCCCCGTGCCCCATCGCCTCGCGCGGCTCGGCGAGATCGACGCGGAGACGCTTGTGCTCTGGGGCGAGCGCGACGACGTGTTCCCGGCGCCGCTCGGCATCGCCGCGGCCGCCGCGATCCCCCGCGCCACGCTGCGCATCGTGCCGCTCGGCCACGCGCCGCACCTGGAGGACCCGGCGCTCGTGCTTCCCGAGCTCATCGCGTTCCTCGCGCCCAGAGCAGCAGTCCCCTCCCCGTAGCGCTCGTGCGGCGCCATGACACAGCCGTGGCTGTCCAGGAACCGAGGGTGGCCGTCCAGGAACCGAGGGTGGCCGTCCAGGAAGGGCGGGAGGCCGTCCAGGAACCGAGGGAGGCCGTCCAGGAACCGAGGGAGGCCGTCCAGGAACCGAGGGGGGTCGTCCAGGAACCGAGGGAGGCCGTCCAGGAACCGAGGGTGGCCGTCCAGGAACCGAGGGTGACCGTCCAGGAACGAAGAACGCGCTCGTTCCGGCCGC
>JAICEP010000248.1 GCA_025924095.1 Sorangium sp. | reverse complement strand
TCAGCCGCGGATCGCTGCGGCGATCACAGTCCGATGCCCTCGCGCGGGGAGCTCACGAGGCCGGCATCGACCTGGAAGTCGCCCGGGGTCGTGAAGACGTAGGGCGCGCCTTCGGGCAGTGCGAGGCGGCTCACGTGCGCGGCGGGTGGAGCGTGTGCGCGATCTCCTGGACGATGGAGCGCGCGGTGGCGAGTGGATCGGCGGCGTCCCGGATCGGCCGGCCGACGACGAGGAGATCGGCGCCGGCCGAGATCGCGGCCGACGGCGTGGCGATGCGCTTCTGATCGTCGGCGCGCGCGCCGGCCGGGCCGGGGCCGAGGCGGATGCCCGGCGTCACGAGGAGCTCGCCCCGCCCGAGCGCCTGCCGCAGCGCCGGCACCTCCTGCGGGGAGGCGACGAACCCGTGGATGCCGGCGCCGCGCGCGAGCTGCGCCAGCCGGACCACGTGCTCCGAAGCGCTCCCCTGGACGCCCTGCGCGGCGAGATCGCCGTCGTCCAGCGACGTGAGCACGGTGACGGCGAGGAGGATCAGCTCCTGGGAGCGCGCCGCCTCCTGGGCCGCGCGCTTCAGCATCTCGGCGCCGCCGGCCGCGTGCACCGTCAGGTAACGGACCCCGTGCGCGGCGGCGCTCGCCACCGCGCGCGCCACCGTCTCGGGGATGTCGTGCAGCTTCAGATCGAGGAAGACGTCGAGGCCGAGCGACCTGCCGATCTCGATCGCGGCCGGCCCCTCGCGGACGAACAGCTCCAGGCCGACCTTGAGCACGCCGACCGAGGGAGCGACGCGGGTCGCCGCCGCCCTGGCCTCGTCCAGGGTCGCAAAATCGAGCGGGAAGACGAGCCTGCGGCGCGCCTCGTCGAGCGAGCTGCCGCCGAGGCTCGTCCGCTGCCTGACGGAGCCGGTGTTCGCCATTCGGTGTTCCCGTTCCGCGTCAGAGGCAGCTGCAGAGCGGATCGCCAGGGGCGCAGTTGCAGGGGGCCTTGGTGCCGCCGCCGCTCGCCGGCTGGGCGCCCGCGGCCGGACGCCCGCTGCCGCCGCCGCGGCGCAGCTGCTCCTGCTTCTGCTGCTCAGCCTCGAGCTGCTTCTGCAGGGCGAGGCGCGTCGCCTCGTCCTTGGCGCTCGAGAGCTGGTCGCGCAGCCCGGACATCTTGGACTCGGACTCCTTGAACTGCGCCTCGAGCCGCTTGTTCGCCTCCTCGAGATCGCGGGCCCGCGCGGCCTCGGCGGCGATGCGCGCCTCGTTGTCCTGGGACGACTTGACGGCGGCGACGGTGACGATGCCGATCACCAGCGCGCTGGCGATGGCGCCGCCGATGAGGAGCTTGCGCAGCTTGTTCTTCGACTCGTCCTGCTGCAGCGCCGCGAGCGAGCGCTCGTGGTGCTGCTGCGCGGCCATCGCCTCGAGCCGCGCCCGCTGCTCGGCCTCGACGCGCGCCTTCTCGATCTCGGCCTGCCGGATCGCCTCGAGCCGCGCCGTCTCCTCGCGGGAGCGACGCTCCTCGTTGCGACGGCGCTCCTCCTCGGTGCGGATGCGCAGCTCCTCGGCCTCGCGCGCGGCGCGCTCCGCCTCGACGCGCGCCTTCTCGGCGGCGGCGGCGGCGGCGGCCTTCTGGGCCTCTTCGGTCTTGATGCGATCCTCCTCGAGGTTCATCAGCTCCTTGAGCGAGAACAGGACCGAGCTTTCCTTCTGTTCCGACATGACCTCGTGGCTCCTTCGATCGAGCGCGTGCGGTTGGGCTACCAAGGGGCGGCGCGGAGAACCTGCAGGTCGCCCTGAGTGGGGCCACCGAGCAAGACGATTCTGACCCGCAGAGCGGCTTTCACGCAATTATTCGCGATCACCGCGACCCTCGCGATGTCGAGGAACCGCGGAACCGCCAGCCAGATTATCGCCGTGGTGCACCGCAGGTACCAGCGGAAATCGCAGCGCTCCGTCCCTTCCACGTCCCCTCCACATCTCCACGTCCCTTCCACGTCCCCACGTCCCCACGTCCGTTGCGCGCGCACCTGCCCACCGGCGCCGTCCTGCGTGTCCGCGCCACCGGGCGACCTCGACCGTCCAGAGAGGGTGCCTGGGGGACGCCCGAGCACGGACCGCCCGAGGCCGCGCCGCGCGCCACGGTCCCGTTGGATTCTCGGTGGCTCTCCGGTAGGTTCGCGCGCCCATGGCAAACGTCATCAAGGCGCACATCACCGGTACGGTCTGGAAGATCGAGGTCAAGCCGGGCGACAAGGTCGAAGAGGGGACCGTGGTCGTCATCCTCGAGTCGATGAAGATGGAGATGCCCGTCGAGGCCGAGGAGGAGGGGACGGTCGAGGAGGTCCTCGTCACCGAGGGGGCCGCGGTCACCGAAGGCGCCCCGCTGATCAAGCTGGCCTGACCGCCCGGGCCGGCCCGCGTCCGCGTTTTCACGGACTTGCCCCGCGCCGGCGCGCCGCCGCCCCTCGCAAGGGCGGCCGCGGGGCCCAGCCGCGGCGCCGCGCGCGCCTCCGAGGGCGCGGCGCCGATCACTCGCGCCAGAAGAATTTCCAGGGGTTGTGCTTGAGATCGCGGGCGAGCTCCTGCAGGTCGTCGAACAGCTGCTCATCCATCACCAGCGCGCCCACCGTCCCCTTGCCGCGCTTGACGTGGGCGAGGACCTCCTGGGCGTCGGCGGTCGCCGACCTCGCCCTGCCCGCGATCTCGGCGATGTCGTCGAGCGTCTTCTTGATCTTCGCCTGCTCCGTCTCGCCGCCCACCGTGGTCGACAGCCGGCGCGCGTTGGCCAGCGTCTCGCGCGCGTCCGTCATGAGCGGCGGCAGCTCGCGCGCGGCCGTGCTGCTCACCTGATCGGCGTTCGCGAGGATCCGGTCGATCTGCGGGTTGTGCACGTACTTCTGCCGGGCGTCCTTCACGAGATCCGTGCCGTCGAGGCTCATCTGCTCGACGTTCTCGGCGATGCGATCGAGCCGGTCCTGGTTCCGGTGCATGAACTCGCCGGTGCCCTTCAGCGTCTTCCGGAGCCCGTCGAACGCCTCGCCGACCTCCTCGCGGTGCTCGCGCATCGCCGTGACGGTCGCGTGCAGGAGCTCGTAGCCCTCGGCGAGGAGCATGTCGAGGCGCGGCGGATCCAGCCCCCGGACGACCGCGTTCGCGGGGAGCACCGGCCGATCGGTCGAGCCGGGCTCGATCGCGAGGAACTGCTCGCCGAGCACGCCCTGCGTCGTGACGTAGAACGTGGCGTTGTCGTGGATGCTCTGCTGGTAGCGCTCCTCGACGCGCAGCTGGATCCGCACGAGCGGCTCGCGCCTGCCGTCCTTGCCGAGCTGGCCGCCGCGGAAGTGGATCTCGCTGAGCTTGCCGACCTCCACCCCGGCGATCTTCACCGGCACCCCGGTCTGCAGGCCGCCCGGGTTATCGAACTCGACGTAGAGGGAGTACTTCGGCTGAAAGTTGACTCCGCCCATCACGAGGATGAACGTGGCGAGGAGCCCGAGCGCCGTGAGTATGAGGATCCCGACCTTGACCTCGATCGATCGCGGGCTTGCCATGGGGTCTTCATCTTCTCCGATCTGCGGCGGGGAGGTGAGGGAAATAGGCCAGGATCCAGCTGCCCTGACGCATTGTTTCCGGCGCGCGTCGTGACGCTTCGCGCTGCCTTTGCCCTGACGCAACCGTACTTGCCTCCCAGGCCGCGATGATTTCGTTCCGAAATGTCAGAAAATCCTTTGGGCCCAAAGAGGTCCTCAAGGACGTCTCGTTCGACGTCGAGGACGGCGAGGTGTTCTTCATCATCGGGCAGTCGGGCGTCGGGAAGAGCGTGCTCATCAAGCACCTCGTCGGCCTGCTCTACCCGGACGGCGGAGAGATCTGGCTGGACGGCGAGGAGGTGAGCCGCTTCGACGAGGCCCGGATGTACCCGGTCCGGATGAAGTGCGCGATGGTGTTCCAGCACTCGACGCTGTTCGACTCGATGACGTGCGCCGAGAACGTCGCGCTCCCGCTCCGCAAGCACAAGGGGCTCAAGCCGAAGGAGGCGCTCGCGGAGGCGCGGCGGCGGCTCGAGCAGGTGCACATGCGCGAGTTCGGGGACCGCTTCCCGCCGGAGCTCGGCGACGGGATGCGCAAGCGCGTCGCCATCGCCCGCGCGCTCACGCTCGACCCGCGCTACGTGCTCTTCGACGAGCCGACCACGAGCCTCGACCCGGTGAGCGCGCGGCGCGTCGACAAGCTGATCCGCGAGCTGAGCGACACGCTCGGCGTGACGAGCATCGTCGTGAGCCATGATCTCGTGAGCATCTTCACGATCGCCGACCGCATCGTCATGCTCTATCAAGGGCTCGTCCGCCTGCTCGGAGATCGCGGGGGGTTCCAGGGCTCGCAGGACGCGATCGTCCAGCAGTTCATCACCGGGAGCGCCGAGGGGCCGATCGAGTGAGGCGCCGCGCGGCGACGCGGCCTGGCTAGCGGAAGATCAGGAAGGCAGCCGCCGAGATCAGCATGTTGAGGACGATGACCGCGAGCGAGGAGTTCACGACCGCGCGCGTCGTCGCCCAGCCCACGCCCTCGCTGCCGCCGAAGGTCGAGAGGCCGGAGTGGCCCGAGACGATCGGGATCGCGGCGCCGTAAGCCAGGCACTTGGCGAGGCCGGTCGCGAGATCGCCCGCGTCGACGAGGCTCACGTTCATGAACGTCTCGGGGCTCACGTCGAACATGCTGTAGGCGGTGACCATCCCCGTGGTGAACGCGACCGCGGCGCTCCAGACGATGAGGCACGTGGTCATGAGGAGGCTCGCGATGAACCGCGGCTTGATGAGGTAGTCGATCGGATCGGCCGCGCACATGCGGAGCGCGTCGACCTGCTCGGTCACCACCATCGAGCCGATCTCGGCGGCGATGCCCGCGCCGACCCGCGTGGCGAGCATCAGCGCGCCGATCGAGGCGGCGAGATCGCGGATGAGCAGCTCGAGGTAGGTCGCGCCCAGCATGGTCAGATCCGGGATGACCCGCTTCGCCTGCTGGCCGGCCTGGAAGACCATGATCATCCCGATGAAGCCCATCACGACCGTCAGGAAGAACAGCGATTTGTTGCCGATCTCGTACATCTGGACGAGCACGGCGCCCGGCTCGCGCCGGCCCTTGGCGCAGTAGTAAAGTGTCCTTACAAATAACGAGTAGAGCTCGCGCGCCGACGCGAAGAGGGACAGCGCGGCGCTGCCGACCGCGGCGACGCCGGACTGCTCGGGCGCGAGATCCCGGAGCTCGCTCGAGGGGGGGCCCGCGCTCGCGCGGTCCGGGATGCTCGGGTGGGAGGGGGGCATGCGCGGCGCCGTCGATCAGTCGAGCGTGAACGAGACGAAGTAGTCGAGGATGAAGATGCCGGCGGCCGAGGCGACGACGGTCGCGTTGACGGCGCGGCCGACGCCGGGGGCGCCGCCGGTCACGCCGAGGCCGTACTGGCAGCTCGAGAGCGCGAGGACGACGCCGAAGACGACGCTCTTGACGAGGCCGCTCATGACGTCGCCGATGCCGAGGAGCCCGCTCGTGAGGCCGTTGTAGAAGACGGCCGGGGCGACGCCGAGCAGGAGATCGCCGGTGAAGGCGGCGCCGAGCAGGGCGAGCGCGTCGGCGAAGATCACCGAGAGGAACAGCGTCAGCACCATCGCGAGGAAGCGCGGGGCGATGAGGAAGCTCACCGGGTCGATCGCGAGGACGCGGAGGGCGTCGATCTGCTCGGTGACGACCATGGTGCCGAGCTCGGCGGTGTTGTTGGCGCCGACGCGGCCGTTGATCATGAGCGCGGTGAGCAGCGGGGCGATCTCGCGGAGCGTGCCGAAGCCCGCGCCCCAGCCGAGCAGGCCGTGCGCGCCGAAGCGCTCGACCAGCGGCGCCGCCTGGATGACCATGATCGCGCCGGTGAAGAGCGCCGTCACGGCGACGATGGGCATCGACTTGACGCCCATCTTGTAGAGGTTGCGCATGAACTCGGCGCCGTCGACGCGGAGCGTGGCCACGCGCGTCGCGATCTGCCCCGCGAGCACGGCCATGCCGCCCACCGTGGCGGCGATCTGCAAGAACGTGGCGCCGACCTGGTGCACGCCGGTGGGCTCCTGCGCGATCGGCGCGCGCAGCCGCCTCGCGGGCGGCCCGCCGGGCGCGGGGAGCGCACCCGGGCCGCGCGCGGCGGTGCCTGGGCCAGCAGGAGACGTCATCGGAACAGCGAGCTTAGCCCAAGGCCCCCGGGGAGCGCGGCCCGATCCGCTGCGATCCGGCGTGCGCAGCGGCCCGGGCAGCTACCCAAGCAGGAGATCGTCCTCTATCTGAAAAGCGCATGCCTCGCTTCGAAGCCGTCCTGTGCGATGGCAAACGCGGACTTCCGCGCGTAATGCTGGCTCGTCTCACGCCGGAGGCCGCCGGCGGCCGCCGGAGGAGCGCCGGCCGAGGCGGGCGCCGCTGGTGACGACGTCCGGTCAACAGCGGATCGAGCCCGTGACGAAAAGAAAAACGGATCCCATGTCCGATCGCGCGCGCGCGCGCACCATGACAGGCGAGCTCCCGACTGGCCTGCTCGACGATGGCCGGACGTTCGCCGTCCTCTCCGCCGCGACGTTCGCGCTGAAGGCGATCTTCGTGAAGCTCGCCTACGCCGCGCACCCTATCGACGCGGTGTCGCTGCTCGCGCTGCGGATGGGCATCGCGCTGCCGTTCTTCCTGTGGCTCGCCCGGAGGGAGCGCGGAGAGGCCGCCGAGCCCATGACGCCCCGCCTCTGGGGGGGCGTGCTGCTCGTCGGGTTCCTCGGGTACTACCTGTCCAGCCTGTTCGACTTCATCGGGCTCACGTACATCAGCACCGGCCTCGAGCGCCTGATCCTGTTCGTGTATCCGACGCTCGTCCTCCTGATCGGCGCGGTGTGGCTGAAGCAGCCGGTGCGCGCCAAGGCCTGGGGCGCGCTCGCCGTGTGCTACCTCGGCCTCGCGGCGGCCGTCTGGCACGATCTCGTGCAAACCGGGGACACGCGGACCGTCGCCGTCGGCGGAGCGTGGGTGTTCGCGAGCTCGGTGACCTACGCGCTTTACTACATCGGCGTCGGCAAGCTCGCCTCCAGGGTCGGCTCGACGCGCCTCGCCGCGTACTGCGGGGCGACCTCGTGCCTGATGGTGCTGGCGCACTACGCGGCGACGGGGAGCCCCGCCAGGCTGGGGGAGATCCCGGCCTCGGTGTGGGGGTACGCGGCGGCGATGGCGACGATCAGCACGGTCCTCCCCATCGTCCTGCTCGCGGAGGCGATCCGGCGGCTCGGCGCGGGCCGGGCCGCGACGTTCTCGACGCTCGGCCCGGTGCTCACGATCGCCTTCTCATGGGTCATCCTGGGGGAGCCGTTCGCGTGGCAGCAGGTCGTCGGGCTCGCGCTCGTCGTGGGCGGCGTGACCTGGCTCGGCAAATCGCGCTGAGCTCGAGCCCGGCGCCCGCCGGCGCTCGCCCGTGAGGTCACCCGGTCGGCGTCGCGGGGTGAGGCTCCGGCGTGCCGGTGCCGAAGAACTCGCTCCGGACGCGCTCGCGCTCGCGCTCCACCTGCTCGGCCGTCGCGCCGAGCCGCACGAGGAGGCGCTCGGTCATCGAGAACGCGACCTCCGCCTCGCCGGTCACGACGACGTCCGCGCCCGCCTTCTTCAGCGCGGCCACCTCGCGCAGATAAAAGGCGCGGGCGAGGACGAACAGCCGCGGATTGATGCCCTTCGCCTGCTCGATCACCCCGTCTCCGGGCGCGCCCGCCGACGTGAACAGCAGGCTGTCGGCCTTCCCGACCCCGGCGCGATCGAGGATCTCCCGCTGCGTCGCGTCGCCGTAGATCGCGCGGATGCCCTGGTCCTGCAGCTGCTTCACCGTGTCGAGGTTGAGCTCGACGACCGTGGGCTCGATGCCGTTCTCCCGGAGCAGCCGCGTCAGCGTCCGCCCGACCGGGCCGTAGCCCACCACGACCGTGCGGTGCGCGGGCTCGTCCACCGGAGCGGCCTCGGCGACGGCGTCCGCCGCGGCGCCGCGCCGCAGGAAGAGCGCCGACGTCGACCGCGCAAGGCGATCCCGGATGCTGAAGAGCAGGGGATTCAGGGTGATCGACACGATCGACGCGACGACGAGCGCCTGCGAGGCCTCGTCCGGCACGATGCCAAGCTGCCGGCCGAGCGTCGCCAGGATGAACGAGAACTCCCCGATCTGCGCGAGCGAGAGCGCGACGGCGAAGGCGGTCTGGAGGGGGCGGCGGAGCACCACCACCACGAGGAGCGCGGCGAGGGGCTTGCCGATCAGCACGACCCCGAGCGTCGCCACGGCGACCGGCCAGCTCGCGACGAACTGCGTGGGGTCGAAGAGCATGCCGACCGAGACGAAGAACAGCACGGCGAACGCGTCGCGCATCGGGAGCGCCTCCGAGGCGGCGCGCGAGCTGAAGTCGGACTGGCCGACGACCAGGCCGCCCAGGAAGGCGCCGAGCGCCATCGACGAGCCGAAGAGCTTCGCCGAGCCGACGGCGACGCCGAGCGCGACGACGAGCACCGTCAGCGTGAAGAGCTCCCGCGAGCCGGTCTTCGCCACATACCCGAGCAGCGCAGGGATGACGCGCTGTCCGACGATGAAGACGAAGGCCACGAGCCCGACGAGCTTCAGGACCGCGAGGCCCACGGATAGGGCGATCCCCGTCGCGCCCGCGTCGCCGCCCCCGCCCACCAGGGCGGGGAGCAGCACGAGCACGAGCACGGTGAAGACGTCCTCGAGCACGAGCCAGCCGATGGCGAGGTGGCCAGCGGGGGTGTGCAGGACGTGGCTGTCGCTGAGGACGCGCGTGAGCACGACGGTGCTCGCCACCGAGATGGCGATGCCGAAGACGATCGACGCGGCCCACGTCCAGCCCGCGGCGCGGCCGACCACGACCCCGAGCGCGGTGGCGACGGCGATCTGGATGAGGGCGCCTGGCACAGCGACCTTCCGCACGGCGAGGAGCTCGCGAACGTGGAACTGCATGCCGACGCCGAACATCAGCAGGATGACCCCGATCTCCGCGAGCTGGTCGGCGAGCCCCTTGTCCGCCACGAACCCCGGCGTGAACGGGCCGACGAGGATCCCGGCCAGCAGATAGCCGACGATGGGCGACAGCCTCAGGCGCTGGGTGATGAAACCGAACGCGAGCGCGGCGGTGAAGCCGCCCGTGAGCGTGAGGATGAGGTCGAGTTCGTGCGGCATTTCGGCACTAGTAGCGCTTCTCTTCACCGACCGCAGCCGCTACCGCGCGACGGGGCGCCGAAGGCCGTGCGACCTCGTCGGCCGCGCCGCGCGCGCCGAGTTCGCGCCCGCGCCGTGCTCGCCCCTACCCGACGACGCCGATCGCCTCGTACGCCTCGATGACGTGCGGCTCCTCCCTGGCCTTCGCGATCCACTCCTGCATCGCGGGGAGCCCCAGGATCGACGCCACGTAGCCGCGGGAGACCGGGTCGAGCTCGATCCCGTACGTGTCGAACCGCGTCGCGACCGGCGCGTACATCGCATCGGCGATGCTGAAGCGGCCAAACAGGAACTCGCCCCCCTGGCCGAAGCGAGATCGGCAGTCGCTCCAGATCGATTGAATGCGCGCGATGTCCTGCGACGCGGCCTCGGTGAGCGCCACGCCCTGGATCTTCCGCCGCACGTTCATCGGCAGCGCGGTGCGGAGGGCGGCGAAGCTGCTCACCATCTCGGCGCTCACCGCCCGCGCGACGGCGCGCGCGTCGCGCGCCTCCGGCCAGAGCTTCGCCTCGGGGAAGCTCTCCGCCACGTACTCGGCGATCGCGAGCGACTCCCAGATCGTGAGCGCACCGTGCTTCAAGGCCGGCACCTTGCCCGAGGGCGAGTGGCGCTGGATCTCCAGCGTGCGGACGCCGGGCGCCCTGAGCGGGATCAGCACCTCGTCGAGCTCGACACCGGCGTGCTTCAGGACGAGCCAGGGCCGGAG
>JAICEP010000247.1 GCA_025924095.1 Sorangium sp. | reverse complement strand
GGCGCGCCGTCCGATGCGAGCGTCGACGAGGGGCCTCGGCCGGCGAACCTCTGCGAGTGCGTCGTTGCCTATGGCGGCGAAGCCGGGCGATGCGGCGATTGCTTCAACGAGCACGCCTCACGCGGTGCGCGCTGCGAGGCGCAGCTCTCCGCGTGCGACGGCGAGCCCGGGTGCAGGCAGATCAGCGTGTGTCTCAAGGGCTGCGGTCACAACAAGGCCTGCCAGACCGCGTGCGTGTTCCCGGACGATGCGGGCGCCGCCCACCGGGCGTTTCAGCAGGTGCTCGCCTGCGTGTGCGCCGCGTGCGGCGCGAGGTGCGCCTACTACGACGCGCCGCTCGAGTGCGCTGAGGCGGGCGCCGGGTTGGGTGGTGCCGACGGAGCTGCGGGCGCCGGCGGGGTTGCGGGCGCCGGCGGGGTTGCGGGCGCCGGAGGAGCTGCGGGCGCCGGAGGAGCTGCGGGCGCCGGAGGAGCTGGGGGCGACGGAGGAGCTGCGGGCGCGTCCGGACAAAGAGGAATCCGGTGAAGTCGGCGCGCTCTTCCATGCGCGGTCCGCTCCGGTTCCTCGTGCGGTAGGCTTGCCCCATGCAGAAACCGGTGATCTGGGCGGCCCTCCAGCTCTCCAGCCAGGAGAACGTGAGCGAGAACCTGGCGCGGATCGAGGCGCGCGTCGTGGAGGCGGCGGGCCGCGGGGCGACGACGGTCGTGCTGCCAGAGAACTTCGCGTACATGGGCAACGAGGAGGGAAAGCGCCACATCGCGGAGGACCTCGACGCCGGCGGCGGTCCCATCGCGCATCGTCTCGCCGACGTGGCGCGGTCCGCCCGGGTGACCCTCGTGGCCGGCGGCTTCCCCGAGCGCGCGCCGGATGCGGCGAGGCCGTACAACACCTGCGCGGTCTTCGGGCCCGACGGCCGGCTCACCGCCCGCTACCGGAAGATTCACCTCTTCGATGTCGAGATCGCCGATGGCACGAAGTACCGCGAGTCGGCGTCGACGACCGCCGGCGAGCTCCCTGTCGTCACCGAGATCGACGGCGTGAAGCTCGGGTTATCGATCTGCTACGACGTCCGGTTCCCGGAGCTCTATCGCGCGCTCTCGTCGGAAGGCGCCGAGGCCATCGTCGTCCCCGCGGCGTTCACGCTGCTCACCGGCAAGGACCACTGGCTGGTCCTGCTCCGCGCGCGGGCCATCGAGGCCCAGGCGTACGTCGTGGCTGCAGCGCAGTGGGGCAAGCACCCCGGCGGGCGGGCGACCTTCGGGAAGTCGTGCGTGATCGATCCGTGGGGTGAGGTGATCGCTCAGGCCTCCGAAGGGGAGGGGATCGCGATGGCGATGCTCGACCCCGCCTACCTCGATCGGGTCAGGGCGAATCTCCCCTCGCTCAAGCACAGACGACTCTGATCACGCTGTCATGGGGGTAAGCACTTTGTCTCGCGCCAGGGCGGCTGGTGGTTCCGGCGCTTCGCGTGGCCGACGTCTTGCGTTGGATCACTCAGCCGATCACTCAGCCGATCACTCAGCCGATCACTCAGCCGATCACTCAGCCGATCACTCAGCCGAGGCGTCGCTCGCCTCCGCCTCGCCGGCCGGGGGCAGCGAGCCGCCGCGCTTCGACAGGAGGACCCGGAGCTCCGCCGGCCGGCGGAAGCCGATGCGGCGGGCGACCTCCCGCTCGGTGTGCCCCTCGCGTAAGAGCGTGCGGGCGCGTTCCGCGCGTACCTCGTCGTAGTAGACGTGCGGCGATAGCCCGAAGGCGGCACGGAAGAGCCGCGCGAAATGAAATTCGGACAGATCGAGTTCCAGTGCGATCTCGTAGGAACGGATCCTCTGTCCACCTTCTGCGGCGCTGCGGATGTGGTCGCGACCGAGCAGGAGCCGCTCCGAGGTGCTGCGCGGGAGCGGGACTGCCGGGCGCGGCGGAAGGGTGGAGCGCGAGCCAGCGGTGGTTGCAGCGAGCTCGCGCGGCGGCAGCGCGCTGTCGCTCGGCGCTGCGGCGTCGGACGCCGGGAGCGGCGTCGGCCGTGCGACCGACTCGTCGCTCGCGGCTGCGATGGGCGTGGCCGGAACCGACAGGGAGCATGCGGCCGGCGTGTTGTGGGACGAGGAGGGTGCGATCGGAGTCGAGATGGGAAGCGCAGTCGTCACGAGTACCTCTCCAGCGGTGAAAGGGCGATGTGCCGCGGTCATCGCGGCCACCGGCGCGACGTATTGCAACCAGCAGGCCGCAAGCTGACTCAGCGCTCCCGGCTCAGGTGAATCGGCGTTCAACAGCGCAAAACGCCGCGTTTGCGAGTCAACCTGCTCGCGATGTCATAGGGGGTGTGGCCCACAGTTCACGTGGCACAGCCGCCGGGGATCCCCCGTGCCTGGCACAACGTGTCTGTGCGGCGCGCACGCCGCACGCACGCCGCGGCGGTCGCACGGATCGCGACATCGTCGCGGCGATCTTGTGACTGTCAGGTGATGAATGTGAGCCGGCGATCCGGCATCCAACGAGATTCGCGCGCGCGCGAGGAGGCGCCGCGACCTCTGGGGCGAGGGGTCGATGTCAGACGTCGATCTCGGCGTTCGGCGCGCGCTCCATGATGAAGCGGAAGCGCGCCTGCGCGTCCTTGCCCATCAGCTCGTTCAGGATGCGATCGGTCTCGATCTCTCCCTCGATCACGATGCGCAGCGCGCGCCGGCGGCGGATGTCGAGTGTCGTCGCCTTGAGGTCCTCCGCGGGCATCTCGCCTAGTCCCTTGAAGCGAGAAATATCCGCCTTGGCCGTCTTCGGGAGCTTCGCGAGGATCCGGTCGCGTTCTGCGTCGTCGAGCGCCCAGTACGTCTCCTTGCTGACGTCGATCCTGTAGAGCGGCGGCTGTGCGAGGAACACGTGACCGCCGCGGAGCAAGCCCGGCAGGTGCCGGTAGAAGAACGTCAGCAGCAGCGTCGCGATGTGCTGGCCGTCGCTGTCGGCGTCCATGAGTAGAAAAATTCTGCCGTATCGCAACTTGGAGGCGTCGAAGTCCTTGCCGAAGCCGCAGCCCAGCGCGCTCACGATGTCCTGGAGCTCCTTGTTGCCGAGCACCTTCGAGGTCGAGGCCTGCTCCGCATTGAGCACCTTGCCGCGCAGCGGGAGGATCGCCTGGGTCCGGCGATCCCGGCCTTGCTTGGCGGAGCCGCCTGCGCTGTCTCCCTCGACGATGAAGAGCTCGCTCTCGCTGGGATCGGTCGAGGCGCAGTCGGCGAGCTTGCCCGGCAGGTTGAGCCGGTGCGACACGGGGGTCTTCCGCAGGACCTGCTGGGTCGCCTCGCGCCGCGCCTCCCTGGCGCGCGCCGCCAGGATCGCGCGGGCCACGATCGACTCGCCGGCCGTGCCGTTGTGGAGAAGCCACTGCTCGAGCGCGGGCCGGACCATGCCCTCGACCGCCGGTCCGGCCTCCGCGTTGTTCAGTCGATCCTTCGTCTGCCCCTGGAACTGAGGCTCCTGGATGTAGATCGACAGGACGCCCACGATCCCCTCGCGGATGTCGTCGGCCGTCAGCGTCACCCCCTTCGGCTGGATCTTCTTCGCGTCCATGAAGGCGCGGACCGCCTTCACGATCGCGGAGCCGAAGCCCGCCTCGTGCGCGCCGCCCGCGTGCGTGGGGATGCCGTTGACGTAAGACTTCACGTACTCGTCGGTCGACTCCGTCCACTGGAGCGCGGCCTCCAGCCGGATCTCGCCCTCGCGCGCGACGTAGAAGATGGTCGGGTGCGTCACGGCCTTGCCGCGCTGGGAGACCAGCTTCGGCAGGAAGTCCGCGATGCCGTTCGGGTGAAGGAGCTCGATCGACTCCCCGGACGAGAGATCGCGGAACGCGATCGCGAGCCCCCCGTGGAGGTACGCCTTGGCCTCCAGGCGCTCGCGGATGGTCTCGGGCTCGAACCGCCGGCCCTGCCCGAAGATCTCCGGATCCGGCCGGAAATGGATGCTCGTGCCGTGCTTGCGGGTGGGCGCGCCCTTCTTGAGCTTGCTGCTCGGCGCGCCGCGCGAGAACGTCTGCTGGTGCTCGAACCCGTCGCGGAGCACCCGGACCTCGACGAGCTCCGAGAGCGCGTTGACCACGCTCGAGCCGACGCCGTGGAGGCCGCCCGAGACCTTGTAGCTGTCGCTCCCGAACTTCCCGCCCGCGTGCAGCGTGCAGAGGATGAGCTCGAGCGCGGGGCGCTTGTACCGGGGGTGCACGTCGACGGGCATGCCGCGCCCGTCGTCGGTCACGGTCACGCCCTGGAGATCGGCGTCGAGCGTCACCTCGATCCGCTTCGCGTGTCCGTTGATCGCCTCGTCGACGGCGTTGTCGACGATCTCCCAGAGCAGGTGGTGGTAGCCCCTGACGTCGGTGCCACCGATGTACATGGCGGGGCGTTTGCGGACGGGCTCCAGCCCCTCGAGCACCTCGATGTCAGCGGCCGTGTAACGCGCGCCGGACGCGGCGCGGACCGGGGGATTCGTGGCGGCCATGTTCAGCTCACCTCCAGCGTCGGTACGACGACGGCCGGCGGCACCACGCGGATGAAGCGGTCGCGTCGCGCGATCGGCTCGCCCTGGGTGCCGCGCGGACCGGCGATCTTGCTCGCCGCGATCTCGAGCGTCTTGCCCTTCTCCGTCTCGACCGTGATCACGTCGTTCCGGCGGAGGGCGAGGGCGGCGCCGACCAGGCGCTCGCCCTCGGCGACCCGCATCACCACCGAGCCCTTGCCCGGTCCGGAGAGCAGCGCCAGCTCCTCCACGGCCACGCTGAGCGCCCAGGCGTCGCTCGAGGCGCAGAGCACCCTGTCGGCGCCGTCCACGGCGTGGACGAACAGCACCTCGTCGCCCTCGTTCAGCTTGGCGAAGCGGCGCCCGGAGCGCGTCGACGGGTCGCGGTGCGGCCGCAGCGAGAACCGGAAGCCGAGGCCCCCGCGGGTGATCGCGAGCGCGAAGGGAGGCTCCGGCTCGGCGGAGTCCGGGGTCTGCGCCGGGACGTCGAGCGCCCTCGGATCGAACGAGAGCATCGCGATCAGCCGCTCGCCGTCCGCCAGCTTGAACAGCTTCTGCACGGGATCGCCGTAGCCGGTCGACTGCGGCACCTCGTGGATGCGGCACACGTAGCACGCGCCGAGGTTCGAGAAGAACGCGACCGTCGACCGCGTCGAGCCGGCGACGACCGCGAGCACGCTGTCGCCCTCGCGGACGCGCGTCGAGGAGAGATCCCGCACCTCGCGCACGCGCTTCACCCAGCCCTGCGCCGAGAGGATGACGTTCGCGTCCTCGGCCACGATGAAGTCTTCCGCCTGGTACTCGGGCTCGTCGATCGAGCCGACCACCTTCGTGCGGCGCTTCTCGCCGTAGGATCCCTTGATCTCGACGAGCTCGTCGCGGACGATCCCCCAGCGCTTCACGTCGCTCTTGAGCAGCCCGTCGATCCGCTTCGCCTCGGCGCGCTTCTCGGAGAGATCCTTCTGCAGGAGCAGGATCTCGAGGCGCGCCAGCCGGTAGAGCTTGAGCTCGAGGATCGCGTCCGTCTGCTCCTCGTCCAGGGTGAAGCGCTTTATCAGCTTCTCGGCCGCGTCGGCCTTGCCCTCGCTCTTGCGGATGATCCGGATCACCTCGTCGAGCGCGTCGAAGATCTTCTCGAACCCCTCGAGGATCGTGATCCGCCGCCTCAGCTCGCCGAGCTCGAACTCGAGCCGCCGCGTCACGGTCGCGTAGCGGAAGTCGAGGAACTTCGTCAGGATCTCGTGCAGGCCGAGCCGCCGCGGCGCGGCGACGTCCGCGTTGTCGGTGGGCACGAGGCAGGTGAGGTTCACCTGCACGTTGATCGCGAGCGGCGTCTGTTTGTAGAGGTACGCCATCACGAGCTGCGCGTCGGCGCCGCGCTTCAGCTCCATCACGATGCGCACCTCGGCCGTCGACTCGTCGCGCACGTCCACGAGCGTCGGCAGCTTCTTCGAGAGGATCACCTCGGCGATCTTCTCGACGATCGCCTTCCGCTCGATCCCGTACGGGATCGAGGTGATCACGAGCTGCGGTACGGCGCCGCGCTTGCCGTCGCCCTCTTCCTGCAGCCACTCGCCGCGGAGCTTCAGCGAGCCCTGGCCGGACGTGTAGACGGCCTCGAGCTCCTTCTTCGTCGCGTGCAGCTGGCCCCCCGTCGGGAAGTCGGGCCCCTTCACGTACGACAGCAGCCGCTGCGTGGTGAGCTCGCGGTTCTCGATCAGCGCGACGCAGGCGTCGATCACCTCGCTCAGGTTGTGCGGCGGGATGCTCGTCGCCATCCCGACCGCGATCCCCTGCGATCCGTTCACGAGGAGGTTCGGGAAGCGGGCAGGGAGGACGATCGGCTCGAAGCGGGTGCCGTCGTAGTTCGGGCGGAAGTTCACGGTGCGCTGGCCGAGCTCGCCGAGCAGCTCCAGCGCGAGGGGGCGGAGCTTCGCCTCCGTGTAACGCATCGCCGCCGGGGCATCGCCGTCCGCGGAGCCGAAATTCCCGTGGCCGGCGATGAGCGGCGCCCGCATCACGAAGTCCTGCGCCAGCCGGACCATCGCGTCGTAAATCGCGACGTCGCCGTGCGGGTGGTACTTGCCCATCACGTCGCCGACGACCGCGGCGCTCTTCCGGTACTTCGCGTCCGGCCCGAGGTGCAGGTCGTGCAGCATCGCGTAGAGGATGCGGCGCTGCACCGGCTTCAGCCCGTCGCGCACGTCGGGGAGCGCGCGCGACGTGATGACGCTGAGCGCGTAGTTCAGGTACCGGCGCTGCGCCTCGTCGGCGAGCGAGGTGTCGGGCGCCGGGGGCGGCGGAGGCTCGCTATCACCGGGCCGGCCGCCACGGCGGCCCTTGCGAGGCGGCTCACCGTCGGACGGAAGGGAGGGGGTTCGAGACACGCGTTACTCCAGGGAATGCTCGGGCACCGGTTGAGCAGGTGTTCCGATGTTCAGGTGAACGCTGGCGAGCCTCGGCAATTACCCAGGGGCTCGCGCTCGGTCAAGGCTGGCCCGCGGGAATTTCTGCCTGCGCGTGCTCGCCTGCGTTCGTGCGGCCCCTGGCATAGCGTCAAGTGGCCGAGAGATCGACCCGCACGCAGGGGGCTCGCGGCGCGATCGGTCGGCGACGCCCTGTTTTCGGCGTCCGCCCTTGAGACTCACGGCGCACTGGGCTACGGGGTGGCGCCTTGTACGCGACAGGCACCCGTTCAATGCTTCGCCTCCCCGGCCGCTGGCAGCGGCTCGTCTGGCTCGGCCTCTTCCTGGTGTTCGTTGCGGCAGCGGCGATACGGCCCCGGCTTGCGGCAGCTCAGGTGCCCGGAGGTGCTCCGGACACGCAGGCGCCCGGGCGCGGCGCCCCGCCGGCTGCCGCTCCGACCGGTGCCGCTCAGCCGTCTGCCCCGGCCAACGCGACCGGGGGAGCCCAGCCAGGCGCCGGTACACCTGCGCAGGGGGCCGCCGATACGGCCGAACCGACGCTCGACCTGGCACCCACGGAGGCTGAGCTCGCTCGCGGGCAGCCGGTGGTCCAGGTCGTCATCGCTGGCAACCGGCGGATCTCGTCCGAGGACGTGCTCGTCTACCTCGGGCAGACGCGGGTCGGCAGGCCGTTCACCCCCGAGGGGCTGGCCCGCGACGTGCGCGAGCTCTGGGACTCCGGCCTGTTCGACGACGTCGAGGTCGACCTCACCCGCCGCGACGACGGCGTGAGCTTGCGGGTGCTCGTCCGCGAGCGCCCGAGCATCAAGGCCATCGAGTTCTCCGGCAACAACGAGATCGACAGCGAGGACCTCACCGAGGCGCTCTCGGTCGAGATCAAGACCGGCACGATCCTGAGCTACGCGGCCGTCCGCCGCGGCGTGCAGAAGCTCCGCGATAAGTACGCCGAGGAGGGCTACTTCCTCGCCGAGGTCAGCTACGAGGTCAAACCGGAGCGGGAGAACCAGGTCACCCTCAAGTTCACCATCAAGGAGCACGCGCCCGTCACCGTCCGGCGCATCACGTTCATCGGGAACCACAACATCCCGGACGAGGAGCTCCGGGAGGTCATGCTCACGGGGCAGGGAGGGTTCTTCGCGTTCGGCACGGGCGGCCCGTTCCGCCAGGACATGTTCGAGCGCGACGTCCTCGTGATCAACGCCCTCTACTACGATCGCGGCTTCCTCGCAGTGCAGGTCGCGACGCCCCGGGTGATGCTCACGCCCGACCGCACGGGCATCGAGGTCACGCTGACGATCAACGAGGGGCCGCGGTTCCGCATCCGCTCGCTCCGCGTGTACGAGCGCGACGCCGACGGGCGCGAGATCGAGCCGCTCGGCGGGCGCCGGGCGCTGCGCGAGATGGTGCGGGCCAAGCCGGGGGACTGGTTCAACCGCGCCGAGCTGGCGAAGGATCTCAGCGCGATCCAGACGCTGTACCGGGACGCCGGCTATGCCAACGTCGAGGCCTCGCCCGACACCCAGCTCGACCCGGACAGGCGCGAGGTCGACATCACCGTCGGCATCCGCAGAAACCAGCTCGTCTACTTCGGGCGCATCGAGATCCGCGGCAACACGAAGACGCGGGACAAGGTGATCCGCCGCGAGATGGAGGTGGAGGAGCGGCAGCTGTTCAGCGAGACGAAGCTGGAGCGGTCGAAGCAGCGGATCACGGCGCTCGGCTACTTCGAGCGGGTCGACATCTCCACCGAGCAGGGCGAGGACGCCCAGCACATCAACGTCAACGTCGACATCGGCGAGAAGCCGACGGGCACCTTCCAGATCGGCGCCGGCTTCTCGAGCGTCGAGAGCTTCATCGCGACGGCGCAGGTGCAGCAGGCGAACCTGCTCGGAAGCGGCCAGTCGCTCTCGCTCCAGGCGCAGATCTCGGGGCTGCGGCGCCTCGTCGACATCCGCTTCTTCGAGCCGTACCTGTTCGACAGCCCGTTCTCCGCGGCGGTGAGCGTCTACAACCAGCTGCGGGCTTACACGCAGTTCTCGCAGACCTCCACGGGCGGCTCGCTCACGCTCGGCTACCCGCTCATCGAGCCGGAGCTCCGCGCGCAGCTGACCTACACGCTGGAGCAAGACGAGATCTCGTCCTCCACGACGACCGGCCTCGGCACGGCGGAAGGGCGGTCCACGTTTCAGCGGCTCCCGCTCTACAACCTCTTCAACGACGGGATCACGTCCAGCATCCGACCGGCGCTCACCTACGACACGCGCAACAACCAGCTCTTCCCGACCTCAGGCATCTACCTGCAGGGCTCGGTGGAGCTCGCCCACAGCGCGCTCGGCAGCCAGAACGAGTTCCTGCGGTATCGCGCCACGGGGCGGTTCTACTACCCGATCACGGACAGCCTGGTCCTCAAGCTGAACACCGAGGCCGGCATGGTGACGAGCCCCAACCCGGAAGGCGTGCCGATCTTCGCCCGCTTCTTCCTGGGCGGCATCCTCGACGTGCGCGGCTTCGAGATCCGGGACATCGGCCCGCGGCTCCCGCTCCGCGAGTCCCTCGATCCGAACTCACCGCCCATCGTGAACGGCGCGAACATCGGCGGCAACCTGATGTACTACCAGAACCTCGAGCTGGAGTTCCCGCTCATCGAGGCCGTGCAGATCAAGGGCGTGGTGTTCACCGATCTCGGCAACGCGTGGAATCTCGAGAAACTCTACTGCAACGCCGCCCCCGCTTCGCCGCACGACGTCACGAACCCGTGCTTTTCGATCGAGCGTCTCCTCGATGTCCGCACCTCGTGGGGGTTCGGGTTCCGGTGGTTCTCCCCGCTCGGGCCGCTGCGCTTCGAGTGGGGCTTCCCGTTCAAGCGGCTGCCCTACGAAGAGACGTACAAGTTCGAGTTCAACATCGGCAACTTCTTCTGAGTCGCCGGGCGCCGGACGCAGCAGGGACGTGAATGCTTCCCACCCGGGCGCGCCGTCCCGGTGGCTGGCGCGCGCGCTGCCCGGCGCCCCGCGTGCCGCCGGGCGTGCCCTGCCCCGGAGTGTC
>JAICEP010000246.1 GCA_025924095.1 Sorangium sp. | reverse complement strand
CGACATCGGCGCCGTGCAGTCGTCTGCCGCCGTCATCGCGGTGAGGGCGACGGCGTCCTCGTCGGGCGTCTTGCACTCGTCGTAACCGTACGGCGTGCCCACGCTGCCGGTGAAGAGCTTGCACTGCTCGTCGGAGAGCACCGCGTAGTGCAGGTGCGAGTTGTCCCGCGGCCCGACGACGAGATCACAGTCGAAATCCTTCGAGGACGTCGGGCACTCCACCCACTTGTCGGCGAAGTTGAGGTTGTGCAGGCGAGGGATATCGTTCCAGCGCACCACCTTCCCGAGCACGTCGTCGGTCGTCACTTCCTGTAGCGCCACGAGGTCCAGCCCCAGCCCGTCGACGTCGAGGTGGCCATAGAAGGAGCAGTAGCGCTCTCCGGTCTCGGTCTTGGGCGGGTGCTCCACGAGCGCCACGCCGAGGTACTGCGACCTGTTGATGCCCTTCCAGAGGAGCCTGCCGTTGGCCACGGGATGCACCTCCGCGCCCGCCGTGCCGCCCGAGATGACGAGATCCTCGCCGAGGTGGCGGCCGCCGTAGTCCTCGGCCACGACGCCGAACCCCCGGATCACGCGGCTGTCACGGAGGGGAGCGCTCCGCTTCCCGCCCCCGGGCCGCTTGCATGCGTCGCTCTCCGGGTCGTTCTTCTGGCAACCGAACGCGCAGTACACCGAGCGATCGAAGCGGTATTCGCGCGACCATGAGCGCGTGCCCTGGCCATCGCCCTCGACGCCGTCGCACGGCTTCGTGACGGTCTTCCCATCCTCGACGCTCGTGCAGTACGCCTTGCAGAAATACAGCATGTTGGGGTCGCCGGCGGCGCGGCCGGCGAGGTTGTGCCCGCAGTACGCCGGGTTGTTCTCCGTGACGTTCTGGTTGCCGTTCAAGCATGGATCCCAGCTCTGCCCGAAGCTCGCGTCATCGCACGTGAGGCCCTCCGCGCTGGCGAAGTACTCGCAGACGGGGGTCTGCGCGCCGTACGGGTCGGGGCTGCAGACGCCGCAGGAGGTGCCGCAGGAGATCCCCGTGGCGCGCCAGCCATCAGGGCGGTTCAGCCGGCGCTCGTCGCACGCGAGCACCTGCCCGCCCGGGCCGCAGATCTGCGAGCCCAGGCGGAGCGAGCGCGCGGGCACCGGGTTCCCCTGGTAGTCGACGGTCGGATCGCACTCCGACGTGATGCTCGGAGTGGGCGTGGGATCCGGCATGCCGAACGGCTGCTGCTCCGACTGCCCGTCGCACCGGTCGCTGTTGCTCCCGGCGTCCCTGAGCCCGCAGCCGCTCGGGCACTCCTGGTACGGGACGGGGCGCCCCACGACCGCCGCCGTGTCCCCCGCCGAGGGCGGGCAGGTGTACGAGGCACCGAACTCGTAGGCGCAGCGATAGAGGGTTCCGACGCGACCGGTGATCTCGTGCTGGCCGCAGAAGAGATGCTGGCAATCGCTGTACCCGTTGTTCCCACCGGGGATGTGGAAGTACTTGAGGTCGCGCTCCCGCTTGCACGACCGGTCCTCCGGTGGGCACGGCTTGCTCACCGGCGGGCACGACTCGTCGCAGCGGTCCCAGTCACGGAGCTTCGGCGCGTTCGCGGCGGACTGGTAGCCCGTCACTTCATGGTAGCGCACGGGCGGGATCTCCCGCACGGGCATGCACGCGCCGCTCCCGTTCCCCGCGCCGCAGCTGCGGTAGGGCACGGGGCGCGCGCCGGGGCCCGGGCAGGAGTAGAGATGATCCGCCCGGCCACGGATGCGGAGGTCCTGCTCGCCCGCGTTGATGGCGAGGTCCTTGTTGGCGCGGCCGCCGAACACCTGCTCTCCGCAGAAGGTCTGGCCCGGCTCGACGCCCTTCCACTGGCCATCGTTGTCGCGGAACTCCACCGGACACCGGCCGAGCTCCGCGCCCGCCTCTCCCGTCGACTTGCCGGGATCGCAGGGGAGGTTGAGGTCGATCCAGCCTTCCTCCCCGCACACCCAGCGGCTGCGGTTCCCGACGCCGAGGCCGCACACCTCCTCGCCGCAGGCCGTGATCGTGACCTCGCGGCCGGAGCTGTCCTGCACGCCGCGGCACGCCGGGCAGGCGCCTCGCGGCTGATTGCACGAGAGCCCGAGGCTGCGCCAGCCCTCGGCCGAGCACACCTGCCTCACGCCGGCGTCGCCGACGCCCGTGGGAAAGCAGAGGGTCATCCCGCAGTGGAGCGGGATGCGATCGCCCCCCGGGATGGGCGGGATCGGGCACGGGCACTCGCCGCTCGCCGCGCCGGTGCAGGCGCCGTCCTCGCAGCCGCCCGGGCAGATGCGCCACGAGAGCGGGATCTGCCCCGCGCCGGGACACTCGTAGAGCGCGGCCGGCTCGCCGTTGACCACGTCCTCGCCGCAGAACGTCCCGTTGGCCGTACACGCGAGCTCGCCGCACCGGTTCTCGGGATAGCTCCGCCACGTGTCGGCGGCGGTGTCGCCGTCGAGGCACTGATAGGCGATGAGGTCGCGCCCGCACGCGAAGGCGTCGCAGCGGGTCTCCTCGGGCGGGATCGGCTCGTCGTTGTAATAGAAGCCCGCGGCGCACTCGCACGCGTCGCTGTCGGCCTGCGGCCCGAGCGGCGGCGGCGCGAGGGCGCCCGCCGGCGGCTCCTGACTGCAGCCCACGCCGAGCAGCCCTCCGCCCACGAGCAGGAGGGCTGCCGCGCCGCACAGACGCGCGAGCGAGCGGCGGCCGGGTCGATGAGCGGGGCTCATTTGGCGATCCTCCGCAGGTCGCCCGCCTGGGTCGCCCAGTAGACGAACGCCTCGTCCACGGCGATCGCGATCGCGCCGACCTGCCCCACGGCGAGCGTGTCCACGTCGCCGCCCGCCTTGGACACCTTGCGCACCGAGCCGACGCGGTTGACCCAGTAGAGGGCCCCGCCGCCCTCCGGATCCACCGCGATCCCCGCCGGACCGGGCTGTCCGTCGGCGAGCGCCACGAGCCCGGCGCCGTCCTTGTCGAGCCGGAAGAGATAGCCGCTCGGCGTGCTCCAGAAGAGGTGCGCGGCGTCGACCGCGAGGTACTGCGGCGTGAGGTTGGTGCGCTCGAAATCCTGCGCCGACGCGATCTGACGCGGCTCGGAGCCGTCCTTGCGGAGCTTCATGACGGTGCCGTCCGACCACGTCCAGTAGAGGTGATCGGCGTCGGCGGCGAGCGCGCCGCCCACCTCGCCGGCGGCGCCGCTGATCTCGGCGGCGACCTGCCCGGCGAAGAGCGCCTCGGCGCGGTACAGGCCGCCCTGGGAGAGCGACGTGAACCAGACCGCGGCGCCGTCGCTGACGACGGCCCACGGGTCGGGCACGCTCGCGGTGACCGTGGCCGCGGCGCCGGAGGGCGGGAACCGGAGCACGCCGGTGGAGCCGGTGACGAACGCGCCGGCGCCCGTCAGGGCGATGCCCTCGAAGCGCTCGCTCCCGCACCCCGAGGCGCCCGGCGCGGCGCCGGTGGCGAGGCAGGTCGTCGCGCCGGACGCCTTGTCGACGCGGACGGCGATGCCGCCGGCGGGCTGGAAGCCGACGACGTAAACGGACGCGGCGTCGACCGCGAGCGCGGAGGGGACCGCGAGGCCCGAGGCGAGCTGGAGCGCGCCGGGGCCGCACGTCCCGTCCTCGCAGGCGCCGCCGGCGCAGCTGTTGCCGCAGGCGCCGCAATTGAACGGGTCGGAGGCGAGCTCGACCTCGCAGCCCGTCGAGGGCGCGCCGTCGCAGTCGGCGAAGCCCGCGTCGCACGCGAGCACGCACGCGCCCGCCTCGCAGGCGGCCGAGGCGTTCCTGTCGCTGCAGGCCTCGCCGCAGCCGCCGCAGTTGCCGGTGTCGCGCTCGAAATCGACCTCGCAGCCGGTCGCGGCGTCGCGATCGCAGTCGCCGAAGCCGAGGTCGCAGGCGAGCGAGCAGGCCCCGGCCGCGCAGGAGGGCACGGCGTGCTGGTCGCCGCACACGTTCCCGCAGAAGCCGCAGTTGCCCACGTCGCTCGATGTGTCGCCGCAGCCGCCGCCCGCGCCGCCGCCGCCGTCGCCGAGGCACCGGCCGGCGGCCCGGGCGGCGCCCTCGAACGCCTCGCAGCGCGCGCGGCTCCCGGAGAGCGCGCTCAGATCGCACTCGTGGGCGAGCGTGGGCTCGAGCGTGCCGCAGCAGGTCTCGAGCAGCGCGTCGCACGCGGCCGCCGAGGGCGGCTCGCCGCCGCCGAGCGTGGGGCAGCGGCCCGCGTCCGAGGCGCCGCTCAGGTAGTCCAGGCAGAGGTCCGTGTCCGCCTCGGCGGCGAGGTCCTCGCAGCGCTCGCGCGGACCTCCGGGGAGCGAGGGGCAGCATCGGTCGGCGAGGTAGCTGCAGCTCTCGGCCGCGTGATCGACCCCCTCGCAGAAGCCGCTCGCCTGGGCGTCCCGCTCGAGGAAGCCGTGGCAGAGCCCCTCATTGCCGCGGAAGCCGGTGGCGTGACAGGCGGACCCGAGCTGCGCGGGCAACGACGCACAGCAGTCGTTCAGCAGGCCGGCGCAGCCCGGGCCGTAGGGGACGCCGTCCGGCGCGGCGGCGCCGCCGCCGCAGAACCCGGCCGCGCTGGCGCTGCCGGCATAGTCGTCGCACGCGGCGTCGTTCGCCGCCGCCGCCGCCGCGTCGCAGCTCGCCCGGAGCTCGGCCGGGAGCGAGGGACAGCAGGCCTCGCTCAGGTGGCCGCACCCGCTCCCGAGCCCCCCCGGCGCGCTGCCGCAGGCGCCGAGCGCGGTGCCCTCCTCGTTGCATTGCTGCGCGCCGAGCCCCCCGTCGGGGAGGAAGCACACGGAGCGCGCGCCCGGGGCGCAGAGCTGGTCATCACCGCAGCCGGGGCCGCCGTACGCGAGCGCCGACAGCACCACGAGACACACAGAGAGGGAAGGTCGACGCATGGCTGGAGCGCACGATGCTCACGGCGCGCGCTCGCCGTGTCAACGCTCGCCGTGTCAACGCTCGCGACGGGCGCTGTTCCTGGAGGCCCGGCGGAGCTGCGAGGTGCCCGCCCGGCGGCGTGACGTGGCGCGCGGCCGTCACTTCCTCGCTCGTGTCGGACATCGACTCCGCAAGACCACCACAGGTGGCGCACAGCGTGACATTTTGTCACACTTCGGACGCCCACGGGCCGCCCAAATTCCGAGGATTTGGCCCCGGTGAGCGCATTTGCGAGCGAACACAGCCTGGGCACGCTTGCTGCCGTTGAGGTCGGCTATGTCGACCGAACGCGATGTGCGCGACCCCATGACGACAAGACCCCGCGCAGCCCGACCCGCCGTGGCGCCTTACGTGGTGGGGATCGGCGCCTCGGCGGGGGGGCTCGAGGCGCTCGAGCACTTCTTCGACAACATCCCGAAGGAGAGCGGGATGGCCTTCGTCGTGGTCCAGCACCTGTCGCCGGACTTCAAGAGCCTGATGGACGAGATCCTCGGGCGCCGCACCGAGCTGCCCATTCACCTCGTCGAGAACGGCATGCTCGTCGAGCCGGACCACATCTATCTGATCCCGCCGAAGAAGGAGATGATCATCTCCGGCGACCGCCTCCTCCTCAGCGAGAGGGATCGCGACCAGGAGCTCGCGCTGCCCATCGACGTGTTCTTTCGATCCCTCGCGCAGGACTGCGGCCCGCGGGCGATCGCCGTGGTCCTCTCCGGGGGTGGGAGCGATGGCTCACGGGGGATCCGCGCGGTCCACGAGGCGGGCGGGCTGGTCGTCGTGCAGGACGTCGACAGCGCGCAGTTCGATGGGATGCCGAAGACCGCGCGTGACGCCGGCGTGGCCGACTGCGTCCTGCCTCCCCAGGACATGCCGCGCGTCCTCCTCGAGCACGTGAGGTCCGAGGGGCGCCGGCCGGAGCGAAGCGCGGCCGGCGCCGATCAAGGGATGAGCGCGGTCTACACGATGCTCGAGGAGCAGTTCGGCATCGACTTCACGCACTACAAACCGAGCACGGTCACCCGGCGCATCGAGCGACGAATCCAGCTCGCGCATACGGAGGATATCGAACAGTACGTCAAGCGCCTGAAGAGCGAGTCGAGCGAGCTCGACGTGCTCTACCGTGACCTCCTCATCGGCGTGACGCGCTTCTTCCGGAACGAGGAGGCGTTCGACCGCCTCGAGCAGGAGGTGCTCCCCGAGCTCCTGCGCGCGGGGCCGCGCGACGCGCCGTTCCGCGTGTGGGTCGCCGGCTGCGCGACGGGCGAAGAGGTCTATTCGCTCGCCATCCTCCTCCACGAGCTCACGTCCCGGAGCGGCCACCGCCCGTTCAAGATCTTCGCGACCGACGTGCACCACGGATCGCTCGAGGTCGCGACGCGCGGGCTCTACGAGGAAGAGGCGGTGGTGAACGTCTCGCCCGCGCGCCTCGACCGGCACTTCATCCGGCGCGGGCGCAGCTACCAGATTGTCCCCGATCTGCGCCAGTCGGTCGTCTTCGCCCACCACAACGTGATCAAGGACGCGCCGTTCACGCGCGTCGACTTCATCAGCTGCCGTAACATGCTCATCTACCTTCAGCCGGCGGCGCAGCAGAAGGTCCTGAGCCTCTTTCACTTCGCGCTGAACCGCGGGGGCGTGGTCCTCCTCGGGCCCAGCGAGACCCCGGGGCACCTCGCGCACGACTTCGAGATCGTCGACAAGCAATGGCGGATCTACCGGAAGTACAGCGACCGGCGGATGCAGGTCGAGCCCCGCTTCCAGCCGGCGTCGACGAAGGGCCAGAGCGCCCCGCGCTCGGGGATCAACGCGCCCGTCGCGCGCCACCCGGTGTCGCACTTGCTCGGGACCTACGACGCGCTGCTCGACGAGTTCATGCCTCCGAGCCTCCTCGTCAACGACGCCGGCGAGCTCGTCCAGGCGTTCGGCGGCGCGAGCCGGTTCCTGAAGGTCAAGGATGGCAGACAGGGGCTCGACGCCTTCGAGATGCTGGATTGCGACCTCAAGATGGTGCTGACGGGGGGCCTGCAGCGCGTCATCAAGGAGCGCACGGCGATCGTGTTCAAGGGGGTGCAAGCGGAGGGCGGCGTCTACAAGATCACGATGCGCCGGGTCGAGAGCCGGCGAGGCACCTTGCCCCACGTCCTGATCACCTTCGACGCGATCGAGGGGGCGCCGCGGCGGGCGGCGATCCCGGAGAAGGAGATCGACCTGGACGACGTCTCGCGCGAGCAGCTCGGCGCGCTCGAGGCGGAGCTCGGCTACACGAAGCAGACCTTGCAGGCGACGACCGAGCAGCTCGAGGCGAGCAACGAGGAGCTGCAGGCGGCGAACGAGGAGCTCCTCGCCTCCAACGAGGAGCTGCAGAGCACGAACGAGGAGCTCCAGAGCGTCAACGAGGAGCTCTACTCGGTGAACGCGGAGTACCAGCGGAAGATCGCCGATCTCACCGAGCTCGGAAACGACATGGAGAACCTCCTGTCGAGCACGGACATCGGCACCATCTTCCTCGACAAGGAGCTCAAGATCCGGAAATTCACGCCGCAGATCGCGGAGAGCTTCAACCTGCTCTTGCAGGACGTCGGCAGGCCGATCGAGACGTTCACGTATGCGGTCGACCACCCGGAGCTCACCGAGGATCTCAGGCGCGTGCTCGCGACGGGGGAGCGCGTGGAGCGCGAGCTGCGCGATCGACACAATCGCTCGTTCTTTCTCCGCATCCTCCCCTACCGCGCCAAGGGCACCGTCGCGGGGGTCGTGCTCACGCTCATCGACGTGAGCGGCCTGAAGGCGGCGGAGGACGCGCTCTTCCACGAGCGCTATCTCCTGAACAGCCTGCTCGGCAGCGTGCCCGACGCGATCTACTTCAAGGACGCGCGCGGCCGGTTCATTCGCACGAACCACGCCATGGCCGAGCGCCTCGGCCTCTCGGATCCGCGCGAGGCCGCGGGCAAGACCGGCTTCGAGCTGCCGGGGCACCAGACGGCGCTGGCCGTTCACCAGCAGGACGAGGTGGTGCTGCGGTCCGGCGAGGCGCAGCATTACAAGCTGGAGAGGCGCGTGCGGCAGGATGGCGGCGTGGAGTGGGACCTCGTCACGCGGCTCCCGCTCATCGATGCCGCGCACCGCATCGTGGGTATCATCGGGATCTTCAGGAGCGTCACCGCGCAGAAGCGGTCGGAGGAGCAGATCAAGGACGCCGTGCGAAGGCGCGACGAGTTCCTCGCCATGCTGTCGCACGAGCTCCGCAACCCCCTCGGCGCGATCGTCCACGCCACGGCGCTGCTCAAGGAAGACTGCGCCGCGTCGAACGGCGCGTCCGGGCCCGACGAGAAGGTCTTCCAGATCCTCGAGCGTCAGTCCGCGCAGATGGCGCGCCTGCTCGACGATCTGCTGGAGGCGAGCCGCGTCACGCAGAACAAGATCGAGCTTCGAAAGCGCGTGCTCGACCTCGGCTCCGTGGTGAAGGACGCCGCCGACGCGGTGAAGAACCTCATGGACACGCGCGGCGTCGATTTCTCGGCGGTGGTCGATCCCGAGCCGATCTGGGTCGAGGGCGACCCCGCGCGGCTCCAGCAGGTTCACGTGAACCTGCTGAACAACGCTGCGAAGTACACCTCGCGGGGCGGTCATGTCACCCTGGAGGCCAGGCGCGTGGACGGACACGCCGTGGTCCGTGTGAAGGACGATGGCGTCGGGATCCCGAAGGAGATGCTCGACACCGTGTTCGAGCTCTTCGTGCAATCGAGCCGCACCCTGGACCGGTCGGCAGGAGGGCTCGGCGTGGGGCTCACGCTCGTCCGGGGCCTCGTCGAGAAGCACGGCGGCACCGTGAGCGCGCGGAGCGACGGGGAGGGCAAAGGCAGCGAGTTCGAGGTGCAGCTGCCGATCACCGAGCGGACGTCCGAGAAGGAGGCGACGCGCGGCTCGCACCTCAAGAAGTTCCCCAAAGGATCGCGGCTCGTCGTCGTGGAGGACAACGCCGACAGCCGCGAGGCGCTCTGCGCGCTCCTGAAGCGCGCCGGGTTCGAGTGCCATTCGGCGGACCACGGGATCTCGGGGATCGAGCTCATGGACGAGGTGCTCCCGCACATTGCCATCGTGGACATCGGGCTGCCCGGGATCGACGGCCTCGAGTTCGCGCGCCGCGTGCGCGAGAAGCCCCAGCACAAGGACGTCTATCTGATCGCGCTCACCGGCTACGGGCAGCAGGGCGACCGCGAGAGGGCGCGCGGCGCCGGGTTCAACGAGCATCTCGTGAAGCCCGTCGATCTCGCCACGCTCAAGCGGCTGCTCGCCGACGGCGAGCCGATGGCCGGCGAGAGCCGCGCCTGACGCGCTCGCCCTGATGGGTGTTCTGGCAGGTGCTCCGGGGTTTACCCGCCCGGCGGCGTGAGGGTCAATCGGGCGGTCGGCCTTGCGCTGGCCACCAGAACCTGAGAGAGAGAACGGCATGAACGGGAAGGTCTGCGTCGTCACCGGCGGCAACACGGGCATCGGCAAGGAGACGGCGCGTGGGCTGGCGCAGCGTGGCGCGACGGTGGTGCTGGCGTGCCGCGACGTGGGCAGGGCCGAGGCCGCGCGCGACGATATCGCGCGCACCACCGGCCGCGGGGACGTGGAGGTGATCGCGCTGGATCTCGGGAGCAAGGCGAGTATCCGGGCCTTCGGAGAGAAGCTCCGCGCGAAGCACGATCGACTCGATGTTCTGGTGAACAACGCGGGGGTGTGGCAGCGCTCGCGCAGCACGACGCAGGACGGGCTCGAGGCGACGTTCGGGGTGAACCACGTGGGCACGTGGCTGCTCACGCAGGAGCTCCTGCCGCTGCTGAAGCGGAGCGCGCCGTCGCGGATCGTGGTCCTGTCGTCGGCTGTGCACTACCGCGGGCAGATGGGCTGGGACGATCTGCAGTTCGAGCGGCGGAAGTACAGCTCGTTTGCGGCCTACTGCCAGTCGAAGCTCGCGAACGTGCTCTTCACCAAGGCGCTCTCGCGGCGGCTCGAGGGCACCGGCGTCACGGTCAACGCGGTCCCTGCATAGCGGCTCGTG
>JAICEP010000245.1 GCA_025924095.1 Sorangium sp. | reverse complement strand
GCCCGTCCTGCGAGGCGCCGGCCGCGCGGACCGATCCCGCACGCGCGGCCGAGCTCGCCGCGAGCCAGCACGAGGGCGCGACCGCGCTCGTCACGTATCCGATCCCCGTCGCGGGCACCGAGCGGTTCCTCGACGTGCGCGAGTCGCTGCTCGCCTCCGGCTACCGGCGCCTGCTCGTCCGCGGCGAGGCGCGCGACCTCGACAGCGTGGCGCCGTCCGAGGCGATGAGCGGCACCGACAAGGTCGAGGTCATCGTCGATCGCGTCCGGGTCGCCCCGCGGGAGCGCCGGCGCCTCGGCGCCGCCATCGAGGAGGCATGGAAGGGCGGTGCAGGCGACGCGTCGCTCCACCTGCAGCGCAAGGCCGAGGAGCCGGGCGGCAACGGGGCGGGGTCGACGCGGCTCCGGCTCGTGCGCGGGCTCGCCTGCCCCTCGTGCGCGCGCGCCTTCGATCCGCCGCGCCCGGGGCTGTTCTCGTACCAGTCCCCGACCGGCGCGTGCCCCTCGTGCCGCGGCTTCGGCCGCACGCTCGGCATCGATTACGACAAGGTGATCCCGGACGCGTCGAAGTCGATCGCGGGCGGCGCGATCCGCCCCTGGAACGGCCGCTCGACCACGTGGGAGCGGAAGCTGCTCCGCGCGTTCTGCGAGCGGAACAAGATCCGCACCGACCGGCCGTGGCGCGACCTCTCCGAGGCGCAGCGCGCGCTCGTGCTCGAGGGCGAGGGCACGTGGGACCAGGGGAAGTACCCCGGCGTGAAGGCCTGGTTCCGCTGGCTCGAGACGCGCACCTACAAGATGCACGTCCGCGTGCTGCTCGCGCGCTACCGCACCTACGACGTGTGCGGCGCGTGCCACGGCAAGCGGCTCGCCCCCGAGTCGCTCCTCTACCGCGTCGGCGGCCTCGATCTCGCCGCGTGGCACGAGCTCGAGCTCCGCGAGGCGCGCGCGCGGCTCGGGGCCGAGCGCCCCCAGACGGGCCAGGGGGAGATGGCGCGCCGCGAGCTCATCGCGCGGCTCGGCTACCTCGAGCGCGTCGGGCTGGGCTACCTCTCGCTCGCTCGCCAGGCGCGTACGCTCTCGGGCGGCGAGGCGCAGCGCGTCGCGCTCACCGCGGCGCTCGGCACGTCGCTGACGGGCGCGCTCTTCGTGCTCGACGAGCCGACGGTCGGCCTGCACCCGACGGACATCCCGCCGCTCGTCGCGGCCATGCGCGAGCTCGCCGACTGCGGCAACGCCGTGCTCGTCATCGAGCACGAGCCCCTCGTCATCCGCGCGAGCGATCGCGTCGTCGAGCTGGGCCCCGGCGCGGGCAAGCAGGGCGGGCGCGTCACCTTCGACGGCCCGCCGGAGGGGCTCGACGCGCGCAGCCCGCTGCCCTCGGCGCGCGCGGAGCGCCGGGCGCCGAGCGGGAAGATCGCGATCCACGGCGCGCGCGAGAACAACCTGCGCGACGTGACGGTCGACGTTCCGCTCGGCGTCGTCGTGGCGATCACGGGGCCGAGCGGCTCGGGCAAGAGCACGCTGGTGAGCGACGTGCTTTACCGGCACGTCGCGAGGGCGCGCGGATACAAGGACGTCGAGGCGCCCGGCCTGTACAGGCGCATCGAGGGCACCGCCGACATCCGCACCGTCACGCTCGTCGATCAGGCGCCGCTCGGGCGCACCTCGCGGGGCAACCCCGCGACCTACACCGGCGCGTGGAACCGCATCCGCGCGCTCTTCGCCGAGCGGCCCGAGGCGGCGGCGCGGGATCTCGGGCCTGGCCACTTCTCGTTCAACGTCGCGCTCGGGCGCTGCGAGGCGTGCGCCGGCGAGGGGAGCGAGACGATCGAGATGCAGTTCCTGGCCGACGTCTCGCTGACCTGCCCGACCTGCAAGGGCAAGCGGTTCCGCGACGAGGTGCTCGAGGTGAAGCTCGACGGCCGCTCGGTCGCCGACGTGCTCGATCTCTCGATCGACGAGGCGTTCGCGGCCTTCGAGCGGGAGCCCGCGGTCCGGCGGGCGCTCGCGCCGCTCAAGCAGCTCGGCCTCGGCTATCTCACGCTCGGCCAGCCGCTCTCGACGCTCTCCGGCGGCGAGGCGCAGCGGCTCAAGATCGCGCGCGCGCTCGGCGAGCCCTGCGCGGGCGCGCTCTTCCTCCTCGACGAGCCGAGCGCCGGCCTGCACCCGGAGGAGGTGAAGCACCTCAACGCCTCCCTCTCCGTGCTCGTGGCCGAGGGGGCCTCCGTGATCGTCGTCGATCACGACCTCGACGTCATCGCGGCGGCCGACTGGGTCATCGATCTCGGGCCGGGCGCGGGCAGCGAGGGTGGGCGCGTCGTCGCGGAGGGGACGCCCGAGGAGGTGGCCACGACGGCGACGCGGACCGGCGGCGCGCTGGCCGAGTGGTTCGCGCTGCGGGGCGATGGCCCCGCGCGAAGGCCGCGGCGCGGCGCGCCGGCTGCCACGAAGCCCGGAAAACGTGGCGGCAACGGCGCAGCGCGCGCGTCGCTCGACCGGCGGCGGATCGAGGTGGAGGGCGCCCGCGAGCACAACCTCGCCGATGTCTCGACCGTGATCCCGCACGGCCAGATCGTCGTCGTCACCGGCCCGAGCGGCTCCGGCAAGAGCACGCTCGCGTTCGACGTGGTCTTCGCCGAGGGCCAGCGGCGCTTCCTCGAGACCTTGACCCCCTACGCGCGCCAGTTCCTCCCCACGCTGCCGCGGCCGGACGTCGACCGCGTCACCGGCGTACCCCCGTCGATCGCGCTCGAGCAGCGCACCACGCGCTCCGGCGCCAACTCCACCGTCGCGACGGTGACCGAGATCGCGCACTACCTGCGGCTGCTCTACGCCAAGGTCGGCGAGGCGCGCTGCCCGGACTGCGACGTCCCCATCGAGGCGCGCTCGCCGGACGAGGTCTACCGCTCGCTGCTCGCGACGCGCGGCGCGCGGACGCTGCTCGCCCCCGCCGTCGTGGCGCGCAAGGGGACGTACCTCGACGTCTTCACGGCCGCCGCCCGCGCCGGCATCACCCGCGCGCTCGCCGACGGCGAGCCCTGCGCGACCGACAGCCCTCCCCGCCTCGACAAGCGCCGCGAGCATTCGATCGACCTCGTGATCTACGAGGGGCGCATGTCCGCCCTCGATCGCGCGCTCTTCGATCGCGCCCTCTCATTCGGGCGGGGCGCGGTGAAGCTCGCCGGCGGCCGTGGAGGCGAGCAGCTGCTCTCCACCACGCGCACCTGCCCGCGCTGCGGCGTCGGCGTCCCGGAGCTCGATCCCCGCTGGTTCTCGTTCAACACGAAGCAGGGCCGCTGCGCGTCGTGCGAGGGGACGGGCGCCTCGGACTTCGACGACGACGCGCTCGCGACGCCCGATCCGTGCGAGGACTGCGGCGGCTCGCGCCTGGCGCCGATCCCCCGGGCTGTCCGGCTCGCCGGCGAGCGTTACCACCAGGCGTCGGGCCGATCGGTCGCGGCCGCCGCCGCCTGGGCGAGGAGCCTGCGCTTCACGGGCGATCGCGCGCTGATCGCCGAGGCGCCGCACAAGGAGCTCTGCCGCCGGCTCGACTTCGTCTGCGAGGTGGGCCTCGGCTACCTCACGCTCGATCGGCGCGCGTCCACCCTCTCGGGCGGCGAGATGCAGCGCCTGCGGCTCGCGGCGCAGCTCGGAAGCGGCCTCACCGGGGCGCTGTACGTGCTCGACGAGCCGACCATCGGCCTCCACCCGCGCGACACCGATCGGCTGCTGGACAACCTGCGACGGCTCGCCAGCATGGGGAGCACCGTGCTCATGGTGGAGCACGACGCCGACACGATTCGCGCCGCGGATCACCTGATCGACCTCGGCCCCTCGGGCGGCCGCAAGGGCGGCAGGATCGTCGCCGCGGGGCCGTCGCGCGAGGTGCTCGCGAACCCCGACTCCCCGACCGCTCGCGCGCTCGCCGGTGAGGACGCGCTGCTCAGCGCGCGCCCGGCGCGCCCGCCGGTGCGTGAGCACATCGAGCTCCTCGGCGCCCGCGCGCACAACCTCCAGGGGGACGCGCTCCGGATCCCTGCGGGCCGGATGACGGTGGTCGCCGGAGTGTCCGGCTCCGGCAAGAGCACGCTGATCCAGAAGGTGCTCTACCCTGCCGCGCGCCGCGCGTTGAAGCTCGAGGCGCCCGAGCCGGGCCCGCACAAGGCGCTGCGGCTGCCGAAGGGCATCCTCCGGGCGGTGGCCGTCGACCAGTCGCCCATCGGTCGGACGCCGCGCTCGATCCCGGCGACGTTCCTGGGCGTCTGGGACGAGGTCCGCAAGCTCTACGCCGCCTGTCCCGACGCGCAGGTGCGCGGCTACGGCCCGGCGCGCTTCTCCTTCAACACGGCCGCGGGCGGGCGGTGCCCCACGTGCGAGGGGCAGGGCGTCATCGCGCACGAGATGTCGTTCTTGCCCGACGTGACCACCCCGTGCGAGGCGTGCGGCGGCGCGCGCTTCGAGCCGGCGACGCTCGACGTGCGGTACCTCGGCCTCTCCGCCGGCGACGTCCTGGACCTCACGGCTGAGGAGGCGGTCGAGATCTTCGCGGCCCACCCGCGGATCCGCGCTCCGCTCTCGACCATGTGCGATCTCGGCGTGGGCTACCTCCACATCGGCCAGGGCTCGCACACGCTCTCGGGCGGCGAGGCCCAGCGGCTCAAGCTCGCGGCGGAGCTGACGGCCGGCGCGCGGCCCAAGCCGACGCTCTACGTGCTCGACGAGCCCACGACCGGCCTGCACCTGGCCGACGTGGCGCGCCTGATCCGCGTGCTCGATCGCCTGGTCGAGCGCGGCGACACGCTGGTGATCATCGAGCACCACCCGGCGGTCATCGCGTGCGCGGATCACGTGGTCGAGCTGGGCCCGGAGGGCGGCGCGGGTGGTGGGCGCATCGTGGCCGAGGGCACCCCGCGCGAGGTGGCCCGTCAGCCGACGGCGACGGGCGAGGTGCTGAAGAGGATCTTCGCGAAGGCGACCTGAGCGGGCGCGCCGGCTCGGGTCGGCGCGCCGCCTCGCGGATCGCGGCTCAGCCGCCGGAGCGCTTCGCGTACCTGTACGCGGTGTAGGCGGAGATCAGGTGGCAGATCCAGCCGAGCCACCCGCCCGTGCCGATCCACAGGCCGGGGGTGACGATCAGCCAGAAGATGCAGCGCAGGAACGCGCCGTTGTAGAGCTGCCCAACGCCCGGAATAAAGAACGACAGAACTGCGGCGATCCCGGATTTGCTCATGAGGTCGGAAGCTGATCACCCTGACCGCCTTGTCAAGCGGACTCGAGCGGAAGCCTCGGACCGCGGCCGCCGCGCCGCGACCGGCGTCGAGGTGGACCGCGCAGATCAGCTCAATTCCGACCGGGCAGGATGATCTTCCTCCGGCCCGTCGAGGACCCGGAAGGGGTGGGCGGCGGGGTCGTCGCGGCGGGTGCCGTCGGGGTCGTCGGTGGAGCGGTCGATGGGACCGTCGGCACCGTCGGCGTGGTGGTGGGGTTCGTCGGCTTGGGCTGCGCCCGCGGCGGCGGCGGCTTCGGGGCCGCCACGGGGACCGGCTCCGGCGGGGGTGGTTCGGGTGTCGTGGTCGCGGGCGGGGGCGGTGCCGGATCGCCGGCGACCGACGCCGGCGCTGGCGGCGCGTCGACCTGCGGCAGCTCCGTCACGTCCTCGGACGAGCTTCCGCTGCGCATCACGAAGAAGGCGGTCGTGAGGCCGCCGATGACCACGAACGCGCCGAGCCCGATCAGCGCGAGCGTCGGGCCGGAGCTCTTGGGGCGAGGCCGCGAGGGGACCGGCGCCGAGTACAGCCCGCCGCTGCCCGGCAGCGCGGGAGCGCCGCCGGCGTGAAACCCCGGCGCGCCGGCTGCCCCGGGCCCGCCCGGCGCTCCGAACGGCGAGCCGCCGTACGGGCTGGCGGGAGGCAGGGGCGGCTGCCCGTAGGCGCTCCCTGCTCCGGGAGGTCCTCCGTAGTTCGCCGTGGCGCCGGGGCCGTAGGGCCCGGGCGCGCCCGCCGGTGGCGCGCCGTACGCGCCCGCCGGGGATCCGTAAGGGCCCGGCGCGCCGAGCGGGGGCGCGCTGTTGCTCCCGCCCTCGACGATCGTTCGCGGGACGGCTGCGCCCGCGGCCCCTGGATCGTGCGGCGCGGCGCCGGGCGGCACGGGGAAGGCGCCCTGAGGCGAGTTGACCCCCGCGAGCGGAGGCTCGCCGGGCACAGTCTTGCCAGGGCCGTACATGCCGCTCGGGGGCGCAGGCCATCCGGGCGGCGGACCGCTATTCTGGTTGCTCATCGAGATCGCATCTTACCGCCCGCGCCGGGCGAGTCAGTTGTTCGGTACGATGATCACGCGCCGTGACGGCCGGCTGGGCGGCGTGGTGGGCGGCGTCGTCGGCGACGTCGGCGTCGTCGTCGTGGGGGTCTGCTGGGGGCCGGCCGGCGGCTGCACGCTGGTCGGCGCGGGGAACGGGAACGGGAACGTCGACGGGATGACGATGGGCGGCAGGTTGGGGATGATCGACGTCGCGCTGGGGCGCGTCGTCGGTGCCGGCGTGGTCGGCTGCGTCCCCGTCGCGCTCGGCGTCGCGGGGGGCTTCGATGTCGACGTCGCGGTCGGCCGGGGCTGAGGTTTGGCGACCACCGGCGGCGTCTCGACCGGGGGCGGCACCACGGCGGGAGGCGCTGTCGTGGCGGGGGGGCTGGGCTCCGGGGGCACCGTGTTGGTCGGCTGGAGCGTCGGCATGGCCGGCCCCGCGTCGGCCTGCTCTCCCCGGCCGAGCTCGCTGGCGATGTACACGCCGCCCACGACGGCGCCGGTGATCCCCGTGGCGAGCAGGAGGATGGTGAACAGCGAGGTCCCGCGCTGCGCGGGCTGCTTCGCTCCGTGCGCCGAGGCGGCGTGCGAGGTCCGGGGCAGCGGCTCCATCGGTGCCGTCCCAGGGATGTAACCCTGCATACCGCCGCCTCCGTAGGCGCCGCCGTAGCCGGGCGCTGGGCCGCCGTTGAACGGTCCGGCGGGAGCCGAGCTCCGATCCATGAAGGGCACGTTGCCGACCGCCGTCCCGCCTGGGCGAGGCGCTACATCGAACGGCCCAGGCTCGTAGCTCGTGGCTGGAACCCCGGGCACCCCATGTGGCGGCAGGTAGGGCGCGGCGCTCACGGTCGCCGGCTGGCCGACCGGGGGGTAGCCGCCCTGGGCGAAGTACGGGCCGGAAGAGGGCTCTGGCCTGGGCGTGAACCCTGGAGCCGACGCCGAGGGACCCCGGGCATCCGAGGCGAAGCCGCCCATGGGGGTCGAGGGCCCGAGCGCGCCCGGGGGGCCGCTCGACGCGTGGTGCGCGCCGCCGTCCTCGGGCGGGATCGTCTTGGGGACCGAGCTCCTGCGACCGTCGCCGATCGCGTTGGTCGCGGGCGCTGCCGCTGAAGCCGCGAGCATCCCGGGCGCCGCGAGGGCTGCCGGCAGGGCCGCCCCGGACGACCGCGCCACGCTGACCTCGGACGGCGAGGGGGTGAGCGCCGACGGGGCGCGGGCGGCTCGGGCGAACGGCTCGAGGGCGCTGCGGAGCTCGGCGGTGGTCGCGAACCGATCGGGCGGCGAGGCCGCCATCGCGCGGTGGACGGCGGCGCAGAGGCCCGGCGCGAGCTCCGGCGCCAGGTCCGAGAGCCGCGAGATCTGGCCCGACAGGTAGGCGCCCGCGATCTGCTGGGGCTCATCGCCGCCGACCGGCCGGCGGCCGGCCAGCATCTCGAAGATGATGACGCCCAGCGAGAAGATGTCGGCGCGCGCGTCCACGGAGTCGGCCGAGTAGGCCTGCTCGGGGGCCATGTACTCGGGCGTGCCCATGATCACGCCCGGGCGCGTGAGCCCGCGATCGAGCTCCCCCGTGACCTTCAGCTTGGCGATGCCGAAGTCGAGCAGCTTGATGAGCGGCTCTCCCTTGGACGTCCTCGTGATGATGACGTTGTCCGGCTTGAGATCCCGGTGGACCACGCCCGCGCGATGGGCGGCCTCGACGCCCTCGAGGATCTGCATCGCGTCCTCGAGGGCGTCGGCGTAGGCGAGCCGGATGCCGGCCCGGTAGAGCTCCTCGTAGAGGGCCTGGAGCGTCTTCCCCTCCAGGTACTCCATGACGATGAACGCCAGGCCGGCGGCGGTCTGGTCGACGTCGACCACGCGGACCACGTGCGCGCTCTGGATCTGCGCGGAGACGCGCGCCTCCTGCAGGAAGCGCTGCACCAGGCCGGAGCGGCGGGACAGCTCGGGGTGGAGAAACTTGAGGGCGACCGTCGTCCCCAGCACCTCGTGGCGGGCTTCGTAGACGCTCCCCATGCCGCCGTCGCCGATGAGGCGCACGAGTCGGTACTTGTTGTGGATGACCTGGCCTGCCTGCGGACGCATCGATCTCCGTTGAGGGCGCTGGAGTTGCTCGGAGAGTCTCACAGGCTGGTAGACGAACGTCAGCCCCATTTGTGCGACACAGCGTCGTGATGGTCGCAATCCGCACCGCTTTTCGGCGCCGCGGGGCCCATCCGCTCCGCCGGGGTCCCGTCCTGGGCAGCTCGCCGCCGAGGTCGCACGCTCCGGTGCGAGTCCTTTTGACGCACCGCGTTATTCAGGCTCGGGTAGGTGCGACGGCGCTGATGCGCGCGTGCGGGAGCGAGTATACCTGGGAGCGCCGCCGGGGTGCGGCGCCGAGGAGATGCCTGTGCTGGCTGCGCCGCTGCTTGATGCCCTGATCGATCGTGCTCTGGAAGAAGACCTCGCGGGGGGCGACCTCACCACCGAGGCCTGTGTCGAGGCTTCCGCGCGCGCGACAGCGAAGGCGGTGGCGCGCAAGCCGCTCGTCGCATGCGGGGGGGCCGTGTTCCTCCGGGTCTTCCAGCGCCTGGATCCGCAGGTGGAGGGCGAGGTGCTGGTCGCGGACGGCACCGCCGTCGACACCGGCGCCGTGCTCTGGACGGTGCGTGGCCTCGCGCGCACGCTCCTCAGCGCGGAGCGCACCGCGCTCAACTTCGCGCAGCGGATGAGCGGCGTCGCCTCCGAGGCGCGCCGCTATGCCGCGGCGATCCCGCAGGGGTCCGGCGTGCGCATCACCGACACCCGCAAGACGACGCCCGGCCTCCGCGCGCTGGAGCGCTACGCCGTGCGCGTCGGCGGGGCGCACAACCACCGCGACAGCCTCGGGAGCGCCGTGCTCATCAAGGACAACCACATCGTCGCGGCGGGCGGCATCGCGACCGCCATCGCCCGCGCGCGGGCGCGGGCCCCGCACACGACGAAGATCGAGGTCGAGGTCGCCTCGCTCCGCGAGCTCGACGAGGCGCTCTCCGCCGGCGCGGACATCATCATGCTCGACAACTTCACGCTGGCCGACGTCAAGATCGCGTCCGCGCGCGTCCGCTCGGCGCAGCACGGCCGGCCCTTCCTCGAGGTCTCCGGCGGGATCACGCTGGAGCGCATCCCCGAGCTCGCCGCGGCGGGCATCGACGTCATCAGCGTCGGGGCGCTGACGCACTCGGCGCGCTCGGCCGACATCGCGCTGGATCTCGCGCTGTGAGGCGGCTCGACGCGGAGGCCGTCGAGCGCGAGCTCGCGCGCCTCGGCGCGTCGCTCGGGAGGCCGCTCGTCGTGGCGGCGGAGACGGGGTCGACGAACGACGACGCCCGGAGCGCGGCGGCTGTCGGGGCGCCGCACGGGGCGGCGTTCCTCGCCGACACGCAGACGCAGGGGCGCGGTCGCGGCGGCCGCTCCTGGCACTCTCCGCCCGGAGAGAACCTCTACCTGTCGGTGGTGCTGCGCCCCGGTTTGCCGGCGAGCAGCGTCGCTCCCATCGCCCTCGTCATGGGCCTCGCCGTGGCGTCGGTCGTCGGTCCACGGCTCGCGCCTCGCTCGCGCCTCGGCGACGGCGCCGCCGCCGCGGTGCGTCTCAAGTGGCCGAACCACGTGCTCGCCGGGGGCCGCACGCTGGCGGGGCGACGCGGCGAGGCCCAGCTGCGCGGCGCTTCCG
>JAICEP010000244.1 GCA_025924095.1 Sorangium sp. | reverse complement strand
CGCCGCCGCCGCCGCCCGACGCATCGCCGCCGCCGCCCGCCGCATCGCCGCCGCCGCCCGACGCATCGCCGCCGCCGCCCGACGCATCGCCGCCGCCGCCCGCCTCACCGCCACCGCCGCCCGCCCCGCCGCCGCCATGGCCAGGCGAGGCGCCGCCTCCTCCGCTCGCGCCCACGCCGTCGAAGGTCAGGCTGTCGATACCCGAGATCGCATTGCATCCGGCGAGGACGAGACAGGAGATCAGCGCGGGGATGCCGAGGTGATAGCGCGTCACGGAGAACGAGTACTCGATCCAAGGCCGGCCCGGTAGGCGGTCGCCGGAACGCCGCTGTCTCGTCGAACTCAGCGGACGTGGAGCCAGGGGCCGCCGCGCTGCTCCCGGAGCTCCGGGACGCCGCCGGTCGTCGCCGGCAGGACATGCCGATGCCGACGCGGCCCGCTGGCCGGCGCATTTCGGAGCGAGGCAGGTGTAATAAGCTCGCGGCCGGTGCGTCCTCCCGGGCGCGACACCCCAGCAGGAGACGCCATGCACACGCACACGCACGCTCGTTACATCCACGCCTTTGGCCCCGCCGTCCTGACGCGCTTCTACGACCCGTTGGTCCGGCTGCTCCTCCGCGAGGACGCCTTCCGGAGCCAGCTCGTCGCGCACCTGCAGCTCGCCCCCGGCCAGAAGGTGCTCGACGTGGGCTGCGGCACCGGCACGCTCGCGCTGCTCGCGCAGCAGCGCCATCCCGGGGTGGAGGTCCACGCGATCGACGGCGACGGCGAGGTCCTCGCCCTCGCCCGCGAGAAGGCCGCGCGCGCCGGCGCGGGCGTGCGCTTCGAGCGGGCGATGGCGTGGGAGCTGCCGTATCCGGACGGCACCTTCGATCGCGTCGCGTCGAGCCTCATGTTCCACCACCTCGCCGCGGACGACAAGCGGCGGACGGCCGAGGAGATCCTCCGCGTGCTCCGCCCCGGCGGCGCGCTGCTCCTCGCCGACTTCGGGTCGCCGCGCAGCCCGCCGGGCCGCGCGATCGCGGGCGCGCTCCGCTGGTTCGAGCGGCTCGCGCATCGCCGCGACGACGACCTCGTGCACCGCTTCGACGACAACCTCGCGGACCGGCTCCCCGCGGTGCTCACCGGGGCGGGGTTCTCCGAGGTGGCCGAGATCGACCGGTTCGGCACCGCGATCCTGCCGATCGCGATGGTCAGGGGCCACAAGCGCCGCGACGACCCGGAGGCCTGAGCGGCGCACACGCCCCCTCGACGCCGCCGCCGCGGGCGCGCCAGGCGGCCGCGGCGGCGCGTTGCTCGGCCTCTCCGCCGCGGGTACAGTCGGTGACGCATGAGGGTCACGACGGTGCTCGAGCGCGAGGCCCTCTCGGTGCTCGACTACCGGTGCAGCGCCGGACCTGCCGACGCGCCGTTCGCCGAGCTGCACCGCGGCTTCTCGGTCTCCTACGTGCGCAAGGGCAGCTTCGGTTACCGCGTGCGAGGGGGGTCGTTCGAGCTCGTGGCCGGCTCGCTCCTGATCGGCCACCCCGGCGACGAGTACATGTGCACGCACGACCACGTCCGCGGCGGCGACGAGTGCCTGTCCATCCACCTCGCGCCGGCGCTCGTCGAGGCGCTCGGCGCCCCGGCCGGGACCTTTCGGACCGGCGGCGTGCCGCCGCTGCCCGAGCTGATGGTGCTCGGCGAGCTCGCGCAGGCGGCCGCCGAGGGCAAGAGCGACATCGGCCTCGACGAGGCGGGGACGCTCCTCGCCGCCCGCTTCGTCGAGGTCGCCTCCGGGCGGGTGCGGAGGCCGCAGGAGGCCCTCTCGCGCGACCGCCGGCGCGCGGTGGAGGCGGCGGTCTGGATGGACGAGCACGCGCACGAGCCGATCGATCTCGAGGGCGCCGCGCGGGAGGTCGGGCTCAGCCCGTTCCACTTCCTGCGGCTGTTCGCGCGGGTGCTCGGCGTGACCCCGCACCAGTACCTGGTCCGCGCCCGCCTGCGCCGCGCGGCGCGCCTCCTGGCCGACGGCGCCCGGTCCATCACCGACATCGCGCTCGACGTCGGGTTCGGCGACCTCTCCAACTTCGTCCGCACCTTCCACCGCGCCGCCGGCGTCTCGCCCCGCGGCTTCCGCCGGGCGGCGCGGGGGGATCGCAAGATCTTCCAAGACCGGCTCGCCGCGCGCTCCTAGGATGGCCGCCGGACGCGGGCGCTCCGCCGCGCCGACCCCCCATGACGGCACACGGTTTCCTCCTCTTCGACACGGCGATCGGCCGGTGCGGCATCGCGTGGGGCACGCGCGGCGTTGCCCTCTTGCAGCTCCCGGAGGGGCGCGAGCAGGGCACGCGCGCGCGCCTGCTGGAGCGCGTCCCCGACGCGCGCGAGGCGCCGCCCCCGCCCGACGTGCAGCGCGCGGTCGACGCGATCGTCGCGCTCCTCCGCGGCGAGGCGAGCGATCTGTCCGGCGTCGCGCTCGACATGGAGCGCGTGCCGCCGTTCCACCGCCGCGTCTACGAGGTCGCGCGCACGATCCCGCCGGGCGCCACGCTGACCTACGGCGACATCGCGGCGCGGCTCGGGTCGCTCGGCGCGGCGCGCGCCGTGGGGCAAGCGCTCGGGCGCAACCCGTTCGCGATCCTCGTGCCGTGCCACCGCGTGCTCGCCGCCGGCGGCAAGGTCGGCGGCTTCTCGGCGAACGGCGGCGTCACGACGAAGCTCCGCCTCCTCGCGATCGAGAGCGCCCGGGCGGCCGGCGCGCTCCAGGCCGACGGCGGCGCGCTCGGCTTCGATCCGGCCGCCGCCGTCGAGCGCCTGCGCGCGTCCGACGCGGCCCTCGCGCGCGTCATCGATGCGGTCGGGCCCTTCGGGATGCGGCTCGACAGGACGTCGAGCCTCTTCGTGGCGCTCGCGGAGTCGATCGTCTACCAGCAGCTCACCGGGAAGGCCGCGGCGACCATCTTCGCGCGCGTGCGGGCGCTCTTCGCCCGCGCGCACGAGGGCCCCACGCCCGAGCAGATCCTGCGCGCGTCGGACGAGAAGCTCCGCGCCGCCGGCCTCTCGCGCGCGAAGCTCCTCTCGCTGCGCGACCTCGCGCGGAGGGCGCAGGACGGCGAGCTCCCGACGCTCGCCGAGGTCCACGGCATGGAGGACGAGGCGATCATCGAGCGCCTCACCCAGGTGCGCGGCATCGGCCGCTGGACGGTGGAGATGCTCCTCATGTTCCGCCTGGGCCGCCCCGACGTGCTGCCCGTGGACGACTACGGCATCCGCAAAGGTTTCGCGATCGCGTTCAAGCTGCCCGATCTGCCGGCGCGCAAGGACCTCGAGCGGCGCGGCGAGCGCTGGAAGCCGTACCGCACGGCGGCGAGCTGGTACCTCTGGCGCGCGGTGGATCTGGCGCGGGGCGATTGACCGGCGGCCTGCTCGCGCGCCGCTGCGGGGGCTCGCGGGCGGCGTCCCGAGCCGGCGCGACGCGGCCGGGCGGCTCGCCCTGTGCCGGGAGAGCGGCCCTGCGTCGCGGTCGTCTGTCGGGCGCGCTCCGGCGCCGGGCGGCTGCAGAAACGCCACAGCGGGCTGTGCAGCATGGCGCGCGCCGGCGCGCGGGCCCTCGGGATGACACGCGACGGCTGGCCGGAGTCGAAGGTCGGGGTTAAGTTCTCGCCGGCCGCAGAGCGCCACGTGGAGCGCCGCACGACGTTGAACAAGCGGTTACAAGCGGTTGCCGTTCCGACGGCAACGAGAAGCTCACTGGAGGAGCAGGACAGTCATGTTGAAGAATCTCGAAGGGCAGCGCGTTCCGGATGTCACGTTTCGCACGCGGATCGACGGTCAGTGGAAGGACGTGACCACCAAGGACGTGTTCGCGGGCAAGAAGGTGGTGGTGTTCGCGCTGCCGGGCGCCTTCACGCCGACCTGCTCGAGCAGCCATGTGCCGCGCTACAACGAGCTCGCGGACGAGTTCAAGCGGCGCGGGGTGGACACGGTCGCGTGCGTGTCCGTGAACGATGCGTTCGTGATGGATGAGTGGTGCAAGAACCAGCACGCGGACAAGGTCCAGTTCCTGCCCGACGGGAACGGGGAGTTCACCGAGAAGATGGGCATGCTCGTCGACAAGGCGAACCTCGGGTTCGGCAAGCGCTCGTGGCGCTACTCGATGCTTGTCGACGACGGCGTGATCAAAAAGATGTTCATCGAGCCCGAGGTGGAGGGCGATCCCTTCGACGTGTCGGACGCCGACACGATGCTGAAGCACCTGGATCCGTCGTCGAAGGCGCCGCACGACGTGCTGCTGTTCACGAAGCCGGGGTGTAGCTACTGCACCAAGGCGAAGCGGCTCCTGGAGGAGCGGAATGTGCCCTACGAGGAGGTGGCCGCCTCGCCGCGCCGCCTGCGTGCCGTGAGCGGCAAGTCGTCGACGCCGCAGGTCTTCGTCGACGGAAAGTACATCGGCGGGGCCGACGATCTCGAGGCCTACCTCGCGAAGGCCTGATCCCCGACATCGCCCCTGAGGCCCGCTCGCACAAAAGGCCGCCAAGCCCCCTTCATCTCCCCCCATCTTGGCGGCCCCTCCCCTCCCCCTCCCCCACTTCCGATCTGAACGGCGCCCCCTTCAGTCAGCGTACATTTGGTCGATTAGAGCGCGGAAGCGCTGCTCGATCACGTTGCGCTTCATCTTGAGCGTCGGCGTCATCTCGCCGTCCTGCACCGAGAACTCGCGGATGAGGACCGTGAACTTCTTGATCTGCTCGAAGCTGGCGAGCTCGGCGTTCAGCGCGTCGATGTGCACCTTCACCTGGCCGACCACCTCGGGGCTCGTGATCGCGGTGTCGCCGCTCAGGGCGCTGCCGCCCTTGAGCTCGGCGAGCTTCACCTCGGTCAGGGTGATCAGCGCCGAGAGGTACTTGCGGCCGTCGCCCACCATGCACACCTGACTGATGATCTCCGCCGCCTTGAGCTTCTCCTCGATCGGCAGCGGCGCGATCATCTTGCCGCCGGAGGTCTTGAGGATCTCCTTCTTGCGACCCCGGATCTTGAGCTGCCCGCGCTCGTTCCACTCGCCGAGATCGCCCGTGTGCAGCCAGCCGCCCTCGAGCGCGGCCTGGGTCGCCGCCTCGTCCTTGTAATAGCCCACGAACACGTGCCGGCCGCGCGTCAGGATCTCGCCGTCCTCGGCCAGCTTGAACTCCATGCCAGGCACGGGCTTGCCCACCGTGCCCGCGCTCTCGACGCCCGGCTCGGTCATGCAGATGACGCCCGTCGACTCGGTCTGGCCGAAATCCTCGAGGATCTCGAGGCCCAGCGCGCGGAACCACGTCGAGATGTGCGGCGCGAGCGCCGCCGCGCCCGAGGCCAGGATCTCGGCCTTGCCCAGGCCGAGCGCCGCGCGCACCTTGCTCAGCACGAGCTTGTCGGCGAGCTTGAGCTGCAGGGCATCGAGCGGGCTCGGCGCCCGCTTCGCGTACTTCGCCTCGGCCACGCGGGCGCCGACGGCGAGCGCCCACTCCGCGAGCTTCTTCTTGGCGCCCTTGCCGCCGCGCACCTTCGCCATCACGCCTTCCATCATCTTCTCCCAGAGCCGCGGCACGCACAGCAAGAGCGTGGGCTGCACGTCGGGGAGCTCGACCGAGACGTTCTCGAACTTCGAGCAGAAATTGACGGTCGAACGCTGGGTGATACCGACCCCGACGTTCTGCAGCTTCTCGGCGATATGGCAGAGCGGGAGGAACGAGAACATCGAGCCATTCGCGAACGGCAGGCCCCAGTACTTCGCCGCGACGTCGGACGTGTAGGCCAGGTTGTCGTGCGAGAGCATCGCCCCCTTGGGGTTGCCCGTCGTGCCCGACGTGTAGATCAGGAACGCGCCGGCCCCGGGATCGATCTTCGCCAGGTAGTCGGCGTAGGTCTTCGCGCCCGGCTGCTGCGCGAGCGCGCGGCCCTCGGCCAGCGCCTGGTCATACGAGATCGCCTTCGGAGAGATCGACGTGTCGCCGTCGAAGACAAGGATCCACCGCACGCTGTCAGGGACAGCGACCTCGCCCTTCTCGCCGGAGATCTTCTGAAAATATTCCTTGTTTTGCACCGAGAGCAGCGTCGCCTCGGTGTGCGCCAGGATGTACTGGATGTCTTTCGCCGTGGAGTTCGGATAGAGCCCCGCCGACTTGCCCCCGACGAGCAGCGCCGCCAGGTCGGCGTGCACCCACTGCGGGCAGTTGTACGAGAGAATCGCGCCGATCTGGCTCGCGTCGAAGCCCTTCGACTCGAGGAACAGCGCCAGATGGTGGACCCGGTCACGGAAGTCACGCGCGGTCAGCGCCTTCCATTCACCCTGGGATTTGTAGCGCTGGGCCGGCGCGTCAGGAGATTCATTGGCCCACTGATCCAGACGATGGAGAACGGTGCTCATGGCATCTTCCTGCGGCCCAGGGCCTCTCGGGGGTGATCGGAGCCCAGGATGCGGGACCCGCGGGGGCATTGTCAATCAGCCTCGAAGAGCCCGGGGAGGCCGCGCTTCACGGTGGCCGCCGTGCGCCACGACCTGATACGGTGCCGATACGGGACCTCACCTCGCGTAGCCCTCCATGCCGCATGTCCCCGAGCGCTTTCAGATCGTCCGGCGGCTCGGGGCAGGTGGCTTCGGGATCGTGTACGAGGCGCTCGACCGCGAGCGCGGCGAGCGCGTCGCCCTGAAGACGCTGGCGCGCGTGAGCGCATCGGCGCTGTACCGCTTCAAGAGGGAATTCCGGGCGCTGGCCGACATCGCGCACGACAACCTCGTCCGGCTCCACGACCTCGTCGGCAGCGGAGACGCGTGGTTCTTCACCATGGAGCTCGTCCACGGGGTCGACTGGCTCACGTACGTGCGCGGGCAGGACACCGCGGACGGCGCCGCCCCGCCGCCCAGCCTGGCGAGCACCGCGCCGCCGGACGAGGGGATCGATCTCGACGCCACGCAGGAAGAGCTGGAACTGGAACTGGAAGGAGAGAGCGCGCGCTCTCCTGCATCCATCGATGTCCGCGCCGCCCGCCCGGGAGCGCGCGCCGATCTCGAGCGGGTGCGGTCGTCGCTCGTCCAGGTCGCGCGGGCGCTCGAGGCCGTGCACGAGGCGCGGCTCGTCCACCGCGATCTCAAGCCCTCGAACGTGCTCGTCACGCCCGAGGGGCGCGCCGTCGTCCTCGACTTCGGCATCGCCTCGCGCCTCTCGCACAGCGGGCAGAACGCGACCGACGCCGAGCAGCTCGTCGGGACGCCGCGCTACATGGCGCCGGAGCAGGTGAGCGCGCGCGCCGTCGCGCCGAGCGCCGACTTGTACGCCCTCGGCGTGATGCTCTTCGAGGCGCTGGCAGGCCGGCCGCCCTACACGGGGACGCCCCTCGAGGTCCTCGCCGAGAAGCAGCGATCCTCGCCCCCCCGGCTCCGCGACGTCGCTCCGTGGGCGCCGGCCGACCTCGAACGCCTCGCCGCCGATCTGCTGTGCGCGGCGCCCGAGCGGCGCCCCTCCGGCCCCGAGGTCATCCGCCGCCTCGGCGCGACGGGCGAGCCCGCGCCGGCGCCCCCGGCCCCGACGGCGGCTCCGGGCGGCCGCGGCGAGGGTGTCGCGGGCGCGGCGCGCGCGGCCGCTCCGATGCGCGCGCGGCGCGCGCCGGAGCTCGACGCGATCGCCGGCGCGCTCGCGCGGGTGCGGGAGGAGGGGCGGCCCGGCCTGGTCCTCGTCCAGGGCGCCGCCGGGGCGGAGGCGGAGAAGAGCGCGCTCGTGCGCGCCTTCCTCGACGGCAGCGCGGAGGACGCGCTCGTCCTGGAAAGCAGATGCCACGAGCGCGAGCAGGTGCCGTTCAAGGCGCTCGACGGCGCCATCGACGCGCTCAGCCGCCACCTCGTGCGGACCCCACCGCCGGAGGCCGCCGCGCTCATGCCCCGCGGCGCCGCCGCGCTCGCCCGGGTCTTTCCCGTGCTCGCGCGCGTCCCGGCCGTGCGCGCCTCGCCGCGGAGCGCCGCCGACGACGAGGGCGAGCCGCGCCTCCGGGCGCGCGCGTCGGCCGCGCTCCGCGACCTGCTCGGGCGGCTCTCCGACCGCCGCCCCGTGATCGTCTTCATCGACGACGCCCACTGGGGCGACGCCGACAGCGCGGCGCTGCTCGCGGAGATCATGGCCCCGCCGGACCCGGCCGCGATCCTGCTGATCGTCGCCTACCGCGCCGAGGGCGCAGGACGCAGCCCGCTGCTCTCGACGCTCCGGGCCTCCCCCGCGACGGCCGCGGTGCGCACCGTCGAGATCGACCTCACCTGAACCCCGGCGCGAAGATCGCCGCGATGCGGGCGGGGTCCCGGATCCCCTGGCCCGCCATCCACGCATCCGCGGCCTGGATCAGGGCGCGGCCCTCCTCGCCGCCGAGGAGCTGACCGCGGCGGCGCCGGGCGCAGGCGGCGAACAGGGCCATCTCGCACTCGTCGAACGCGGCCGCGGCCGCCACCAGGAGCGAGAGCGCCGAGGCGGCCTGGCCCCGCTGCGCCGCGATCGCGGCGCGCAGGGACATCGCCATCGGCGCGACCCACGGCGCGCCCTCGCGCGACAGCCGCCGCGCGTCCCGCTCCGCCTCGCCGAGGAGGGTCCGCGCGAGCCGGGCGTCGCCAGAGGCCTCGCGCGCGGCGGCCTCGAGCGCGGCGGAGGCGCGCAAATGATGAATCAATACGCGGTAGTACTGGAACCTCGGCAGGAACGACCCGGCGATCTTGCGCCAGCGCTCCCGGATCCGCTGCCGCGCCGCGAGCGGCGCCCCCACGTAGAGGTCGATGCGCCCGAGCGCCATGGTCTCCAGGCAATCGAGGTGGTCGAACGAGCGGCGCGGCCACCGCGCCATGGCGCCGAGCACCTCGTCGCGCGCGGCGTCCGGCCGGTCCGCGGCGAGCGGCACGATGTACGTGAGCCCCACCCGGAAGAAGGTGGCCGCGTAGAGGTCGCCGCGCGCGTCCGCGTCGGCGATGCGCGGCGCCGCCAGGCGGGCCAGCGCGTCGAGCTCGCCGCGATGGTAGTGGGCCACCATCATGAACCGGCTGGTGGTGCCGAGCTCCCAGGCGACGCCCGCGCACCGCGCGCGCAGGAGCTCCTCGGCCTCGCGGCAGAGCGCGAGGCCCTCGGCCCAGCGCCCGGAGAGGCACTCGACGACGCCGAGCATGCACTTGTTGACGCCGACGAGGTACGGATCGCCGACCTTCTCCGCGAGCGACGCCGCCGTGCGGTAGCGCCGGTGCGCGAGGCGGCGCCCCGCGGCGTGATCGGTGCCGAGGTGGCCGATCTCGGTCGAGAAGCCGCGGGCGAGGCGGTAGGGCTCGCCCGCGCGGAGCGCCAGGAAGAGGTGCCTCGCCTGGAAGGCGGCGCCCTGGAGGACGTCGGCCATCGCGAGCCCAACGGCGGCCGACCAGCAGATGTCGAGGCGCGTCAGGACCTCGGCCGGCAGCTCGCGCGCGTCGCGCTCCCGGAAGCGGAACCCGCGCAGGCGCAGGAGGAGCCGCCAGAACAGGAGCGAGAGCAAGACCGCCCACCGGCGCTCGACGAGCCGCATCCCCACGGTGGCGAGCACGCCCCGGAGCGCGCGCTTGCCCTCCTCGATGTGCCCGCTCACGAGCAGCTGCTCGGCGGCGCACCGCCGCAGATCGAGGCTCTCGTGCGGCGCCGCGCCCTCGGCCGCGGCGGCGTACGCCCGGGCCGCCTCCGCCCCGCGGCCGGCGTTGCGCAGGGCGAGGGCGAGCTTGACCCGCAGCGCGCGCGCCTCGAGCGCGACCCCCGGCGCCGCCTCGGCCGCGCCCCCCGGCGCCGCCTCGAGCGCGCCCCCCGGCGCCGCCTCGGCCGCGACCCCCTGCGCCGCCTCGCGCGCGACCCCCGGCGCCGCCTCGAGCGCGGCGGCGTAGTGCTCCGCGGCGCGATCGAACGCGAGCGCCTCGGCCGCGCGATCGCCCGCCTGGACCGCGTAGTGGGCCGCCTTGTCGATGCGCCCGGCGCGCCGGAAGTGCAT
>JAICEP010000243.1 GCA_025924095.1 Sorangium sp. | reverse complement strand
CGCCGGGCCGGTCGATGTCCGGACCGTCGTCCTCGGGCCGGCGCGACAGGCGCATGGCCGCGCGCCGGTAGAGCTCGGTGAGCGGCGCGCGGTGCGCGGCGAGGAGGATCGTCGCCCCGGCCAGCCACAGCAGCGCGAGCGGCACGAGCGCCGAGGACGTCGTGTAGATGAGCACGGGGTGGAAGACGCGATCGCGCGTGACGAGCTCGCGGCTCGCCTGGACGGCACGGTCGTAGTCCGGGAGCGTCAGCGCCACCGGCGTCACCCCCTCCAGCACGGCGCCGCCGGGCGCGAGGGAGCCTCCGCCCTTGGTCTTGGCCTGGTCCTCCGTGCTGGCGATGCGCGCGGACGAAGACGGCGCCATGGACGTCTCGTACGAGGAGTTCCATCGCTCGCCCCGGTAGCGCCCCGCCGAGACCGCGAAGAGCCCGACAAGCAGCGCGATGCCGCCCATGCCGAGCAGCACCACCATCGCGACCGCGCGGCTCGTGCCCTTGAAGAGCCGCCCCACGAGCCACGCCGCCCCGGCCGTCGCGATCCCGACAAGGAGCGCCACGAACGTGGCAGGCGCCACGAACCACAGGCCCGCCATGATCAGCCCGCCCAGCACGCGCAGCGCGCGCAGGCGCCCGCGGCCCGGCGCCCCGCCGGGGCGGACGGCGATCCACGCCGCCACGAAGCCGAACACCACGGCGACGGCGTCGCCCGAGTCCGCGAACCACACCGGCCGGTCCCCGCCGAGCAGCGCGAGCGGCACCACGAGCTCGGGCAGCCCGACCGTGAGCGCCACCTCGCTCGCGGTGAGCGGGTAGCTCGGCATCGGCAGCTCCATGGATCCGCCGAGCGGACGCACCACCGCCTGCGCCAGCGACTGCACCTGGATCCTGTGGCTCCCCGTCTGCAGGGGCACGAGGACCTCCTCCGCGGCCGCGCCCTGGTGCATGATCCGCTGGGCCTTGCCGTCGGTGGCGAGGAAGATCGGCCGCCCGCCGGGCGCGTAGGTCAGGTAATCGATGCCGTTGTTCTCGTAGGTCAGCGCGTCGTCGGCCACGAGGTCCCCGCGCTCGGTCAGGATCAGGGTGCGGCGGTGCTCGCGCACCACCGCGGCGAGCACGTCGACGCCCGCGAGCGGCTCGACCTCGACCTCGACGCGCTGCCCCCGCTTCAGGAGCAGCAGCCGCGACGTCGCCTGGGTCCGCGGGATCGGCGACTCGGCGGCGTCGACCTGGCGAATGTCGCCCTTCACCGTGAGGCGGTGCTCCACGTCCGACTCGAACAGCCACCACTCGTAGGCGGAGCGCGGATCGGGCGAGAAGCCCCCGACCTTCGGGAGCGTGCCCGAGATCGTCATCTCCGCGGTGCGGCCCGACGTGGGCAGCACGAGCTCCCCGCCCTCGACCCGGAAGCCGCTCGCGCCGGTGACGTCGAGCACCTTCTCGCCGAACGCGAGCGGCAGGCGCACCACGCCGAGGTCGCTGCCCGACCGCAGGACGAGCCGGTACTCGAAGCTGACCTCCCGCCCGACGCGCACCGCGCGCGCAAGCTGGAAGACCGTGGGGCCCGCGCTCTGCGCCGTCGCGCCCCCGTCGCGGGTGAAGTGGAGCGTCGCCCCCGAGAGCCCCGAGAGCTGGGCGCCCTCCGCGACCGAGCCGCCGGTGACGTCGGCCTCGAATGTGTTGAGCGGACCGGCCACGAGCAGCGTGAGGTCGCCCTCGAGCCACAGCGAGCCTCGGAGCACGAAGCGGCGCGCGGCCGTCCAGAGGTAGTAATGGCCCTCCGCGAAGCTGATCGGCGCGGCCTCGCGGCGCGACGCGGGCCTTCCATCGTCGAGCACGGCCTCGATGCGGAGGTGCGCCGGCGGCCCGAAGAGCGGGATCGCCACCGGGCCGTCCGCGAGCACGCCGCCCGAGAGCTCGAACTGGAGCGGCCCCTCGCCCACCGCGCCGGTGATGCGGAGCCGGTCGAGCGCGTAACAACGCTCCGCGCACCGCCCCGCGCCGCGGCGCTGGTCGACCCAGCGGGAGAGCATCTCCAGCTGGCCTGCCCACGAGTCCGGCGGAGGCCCAAGCGCCTGTGCCTGGGCCTGCGCCGCGGCCGCCTTCGCCGCGGGCGCGGGCGCCGCGCCCGCGGCAGGCGCCGCCGTCGGCTCGCCCGGCCCCTGCGCCAGCGAAGGCGAGGGAACGGCGAGCAGCAACAGCACCACGAGGAGCCAGAAGAGCCTTGAAGGCGCCGCCTTGTTCCAGCGCGCTAGCGACATAGGGAAACTCCCTTCCTTGACCTGCCGAGCGAACGCGATGGCCGCCGCAGCGTCCTCATCAAACAACCTAGTGAAAAACGACTGCAACAAAATCGACATGAACCCTTGACAGTTAACGCGTTGCGTCGCAGTGTCGTGACGTCGCGCTTGTGCCTCCGACGGGCCCACCGAGTGGCGGGGTTGGCTGGCATGGCCGCGCGGCGAGGCCCCTCGCTCCAGTGCACATCGCGTCTTGCGGCGACGCGCGGGACCGGGGGGTCTGCGCTCGATGGATCCTTTCTGTACGCCCGCGGCCGTCGCGGGAGGACAAACCGAAGTGGGAGGCAGAGCATGAGTGAGACCCAGAGCATCACGGAGCCGAAGGCCGGAAACAGCGTGAACGGGAGCGCCGCCCCCGCAACTCCGGCGGACGCGGGCGCCGCGGCGCCGGCGACAAAGCCGCCTTTCGTCGAGACGCTGCGCGAGCTGGGCACCTCCTGGGCAGAGGTGGCGATCGGGTATGGGCGGATCGCGCTCGAGCACGCCGCGCGCACCCTCGACCGGACGGCGGGAAAGCTCGGCGAGCTTCAAGGGAAGCTCAAGAAGGGCGACGTGGCCGCGGCCGAGGGCGCCCGCTGAATTGCCACTGATCCGGCGCGCCGCCGAGGAGCGTTCATCACGGCGCTTCTGGCGGCGCGGGGACCGGCGCGCCGATGATGCCGACCGCAACAGCGTAGATCGAGCCGGCTGCGCCCCCGACATAAAGGGTCCTTGTATCGAAGCCGGGGCCCGATCCGAACTGCGCATTGGCGACCCCGGTCGGAAAGCTCGCCAGGAGCTCCGGCCCTCCCAGGGCCGCACCGCCCCGATCGAGCCGCACGCGATAGAGCGCTCTGTCCTTGTTATCGAGCGTGTAGAGGTGACCGCACGTGTCGAGGACGAGCCCATCGAGCGTGGCCGACGCGACCGTCGCCACGAGCGCGGGCCGCGCGTCGGGGGCGGCGAGGTCGATCCTGCGGATCTCGCCCGCCGAGGAGTTCGTGTAGAAAACCGCCCTTCGCGCCGGGTCGAAGACGATTCCGTTCGGCTGGCTCACCTCGGGAGCGCCGCTCGCGATCTCGTCGACCGTGGCGTCGGGGTTGAGGCGGAGCACCCGGCCGCCGGCGAGGTCCGTCGCCCAGACGTTGCCGTCCGCGTCCGGAGACAGACCGTTCGGGTCCTGGAGATCCTCGACGTACTCGGAGACGATGCCGGTCGCCGAGATCTGGACGACGTCGCCCTGGCCGGGCCGCGCCGCCACGAGGGTCCCGTCGGACCGATAGCGCAGCCCGAGCACGTCGCCCGGCAGAGAAGCGAAATTCGAGGTGTGCCTCGTGGCGTCGAAGCGAACGAGGTTCGGCCCCTGCTTCGCGACGAGGTAACCCTGGCCATCGAACGCGAAGTCCTCGCTGCCGCTGAACACGTTTGTGACCAGCGTCGGCTCGAAGGGCCCTGGCGCGACCGCCGCGCACTCGCCCGTCGGGCCCCCGCCCGCACCCACGCCCACGCCCACGCCCACGCCGCCGCTGCCCGCCGCCTCGCCGCCGCCTTCGCCGCGGCCGCCTTCACCGCCGCCCGAGCTCGCGCTGCTCGACGTCGCGTCCGCCCCGCCGCCCGACGTCGCGCCGGTCATCGCGCCGATGTCGCCGCCGCAGGCCGAGGGCGCACCTGAAAGGAGCAGCGCCCATCCGAGCAGCCGGTAACCTCTCCTCATCTACCTCGCCTCCTCGCGGCGCACACTACACGTCGCCCCCCGCATTGCCTACGGTCGACGGCGTTCGTGCAGCGCGGCATCCATCCGGCGCCCCGTCCGGAGACCACCACTGCGGCGCCCCGCGTTGCCCCACGCGGCGCCAGAGCGGGGACCACCGGCACAGGAGACGAGGACGACGCCGGCGCCGACGATGGCGGCCGCCGCCCACGTCGTCGCGGAGGCGCGCTCGCCGCCGAGCAGGATGCCGAGCGCGATGGCGACGATCGGGTTCACGTAGGCATAGCTCGTCGCGATCGCCGGGCGCGTGTTCCGGAGCAGGAACGTGTACGCGCTGAGGGCCACGATCGACCCGAACACCGTCATGTAGCCGAGCGCGAGGAGCGATCGCGCGGACGGGGGCGCCGCGAGGTGCTCGCCGGTGAGCGCGCTGATCCCGAGCATCACCGGGCCCGCCGCCAGCATCTCCGCCGCGACCGCCATCGGCCCCTCCGGCAGCGGCAGCGAGCGGCTGTACAGCGAGCCGAGCGCCCACGCCACGGGGGCCAGCACGATGAGCAGCGCCCCGGCGTGCGCCGCGTGGAGATCGCCGCCGAGGTGGAGCAGCGCCGCGCCGGCGAACCCGACGAGGAGCCCGAGCCACTCGCCCCGGGAGACCTCCGGGGCCCCGGCGGACGCGCCGCGCGCGCCGCGCGCGGTCGTGAACAGCGCCAGCCAGAGCGGCATCGTGGACACCACGACCGCGGCGACGCCGGAGCTCACCCACTGCTGCGCGACGACGACGAGCCCGTTGCCGAAGACGAGCAGCAGCACCCCCACCCGCGCCGCCGCGCCCCACTGCCGCAGGGTCGGGCGAGGGACGCCGCGCAGCCGGAGCCCCCCGTAGAGCAGCGCGCCCGCCGTCACGAAGCGCACCCCGGCCAGCAGGAACGGCGGCAGCGTCTCGAGCGCGATCGAGACCGCCAGGTACGTCGAGCCCCAGATCAGGTACAGCGCGGCGAGCGAGAGGAGCACGAGCCAGCTCCCCCGCGCCCTCGCGAGCGCCGCCCGCGCCCTCTCGATCGCCGCGCGCACCGTCCTCTGCGCCTCGCCCGCGGCCACCGCGATCTGCGCCGGCTCGAGCGCCTCCACCACGAGGAGCCCGCGCCCCTCGCCTCCATAGCTGGCCCCCGCCTCCAGCACCACGTCGTCCGGCTCCCCCTCTCGGGTGAGCCAGACCGAGCCGGCGGTGCAGCTCAGGAGGAGCGGCCCGCCCCGGAGGCGGTGCGTCCACAGGCCCCCCTTCCCCAGCTCGATCCGCGACGACTCTCGGAGGCGCGAGCGCGCCTCCGGAACAAGTGAGGTCAATTTCATGCCGCCCAGCTTGGGTTCAAGCGAGCGACCGGCACAGAGGCAGTCCGCCCAACATTGAGGCCAGCACAGTTCGCGAAACCGGCAACTGTGCTGGTCCTCACGCCCGCCGGCTGTACCGGTACCGCAGCGCCCGCCCGGCTGTACACTCGTCCCTCGTGCTGGTGCCCATCGAAGCGGAGGCCGAGGCCCATCTCTACGATCGCGTCGCCGCGCACATCGCCGATCTGATCGCGCGCGGCACGCTGCGGTCGGGCGACCGGATCCCATCGGTGCGGCGGCTCAGCCGGCAGCAGGGGGTGAGCGTCGCGACGGTGCTGCAGGCGTACCTGCAGCTCGAGAACCGCGGGATCATCGAGGCGCGCCCGCAGTCGGGGCACTACGTCCGCGCCCGGCGCCTCTCGGCGCTCCCCGAGCCGCGGGCCGCGCGCGCCTGCACAACCGCCTCGCGCGTCAGCGTGAAGAGCCTCGTCTCGAAGGTGTACCGGGCCTCCCGGGATCCGCACATCGTCCCGTTCGGCGCGGCCTGCCCGAGCCCCGAGCTCCTGCCCACCGACAAGCTGAACCGGATCCTCAGCGCGATCGCGCGGAGCGCGGGCGGCGCGGGCGTCTCGTACGACCCGCCACCCGGCCTGCCGGCGCTGCGGCGACAGATCGCCCGGCGCTCGGTCGAGTGGGGCGTCGCGCTCTCCGCCGACGACCTCGTGACCACGGTCGGCGCCATGGAGGGGCTCCACCTCTGCCTGCGCGCGGTCGCGCGCCGCGGCGACACGGTCGCGCTGGAGTCGCCGGCGTACTACGGGCTCCTCCAGCTCATCGAGAGCCTCGGCATCAAGGCGCTCGAGGTCCCGTCGCACCCCCGCACCGGCATGGACCTCGACGTCCTCGAGGAGATGCTGGGCCGCCACCGCATCAAGGCGTGCCTCGCGATCCCGAACTTCAACAACCCCCTCGGCAGCGCCATGCCCGACGAGGCGAAGGAGCGGCTCGTCGCGATGCTCGCGCGCCGCGAGGTGCCGCTCATCGAGGACGACATCTACGGCGACCTGCACTTCGGCGACGTCCGCCCCCGCCCGGCGAAGGCGTTCGATCGCAAGGGCCTCGTGATGCTCTGCTCATCGTTCTCGAAGACGATGGCGCCGGGCTACCGGGTCGGCTGGACGGCCCCCGGCCGCTTCCTCGACGAGGTCGAGCAGCTCAAGTTCGGGCAGAGCGTGGCGTGCGCGACCTTGCCGCAGATGGCGGTCGCCGAGTTCCTCGAGATCGGCGGGTACGACCACCACCTGCGGACGCTCCGGCGCCGGCTCGCCGCCCAGGTCGCACGCATGAGCGAGGCGATCGCCGAGCACTTTCCCGCCGGCACCCGCGTCTCGCGCCCGGCGGGCGGCTTCGTGCTCTGGGTCGAGCTCCCGCCCGGCGCGAGCGCGCTGGACGTGCACGAGCGCGCGCTCGAGCACGGCATCAGCATCGCGCCGGGGCCGATCTTCTCGGCCAAGCACCGGTTCTCGAACTACATCCGGGTGAACTGCGGCTACCCGTTCACCGACCTCACCGAGCACGCGGTCCGGACGCTCGGGCGGCTCTGCGCCGAGGCGGCGGAGGCGTGACCCGCCCGCCGAGACGGCGAGGGGCGCCCGCTCGTCGGGACGGCGACGGCGTGCCGCGGCGGACGGCGCGGCTGATCCCTGACGGCCGCGCCCTGGATGCCGTACCCGCCCTGAAGTAGAACCTCGTCGTTCGCCACGAGCGCCCCGACGAGCCCACGACCTTGCGTCCCAGACATCCCGCGTCCCTTCCTTCGCCCGCGCCCCCGCCGCCGCCCGGGCTCCGTCCCTCCGGGCCCGCGTGCGCGACCCGTCCGTCGCCCGCCCGCGCGGCCTGGGCGCTCGCGGCCCTGCTGGCGGTCGCGCCCGCCTGCCGCGCCGGGGCGACCGCCTCGCCGGGCGCGCCGACGCCCGAGGCGCTGCGCGCGCTGCCGGATCGCATCGACGGCAGCACCCTGCTCGGCAGGGACGCGCAGCGCGCCGCCGAGGCCGGCGCGGGCCCGCTCCGGGTGATCGGCGCCGACATGGCGTCCGACGGCGATCGGGTCGGCGCCTTCGTCGAGGTGCCCGCCGGGGAGTGCATGCTCGCGATGGCGCGCGTCTCGCCCACGATCGGCGACGTCGACCTGTTCGCCTTCGAGGACGACGGCAGCGCCTTCTCCACGGACGAGGCCGCCGACGCGCGCGCCTCCATCCTCGTCTGCCCGCCGCACCCGCGGCGGCTCTACGTCATGGCGCGCGTCATGTCGGGCGCCGGGGCGGTCAGCGTCGGCGTGCAGGGCGTCCCGGTCAAGGCGGCCGACGCCGTCGCCCGCGCCGTCGGCGCGCGCGGCCGGGCCGGCGACGAGAGCGGGCGGCTCGAGTCGTGGCCCGGCCTCGAGGCGAAGGTCCGGGCGCACCGCGGCGCGATCGGCGCGCGCTGGGAGGACGTCCGGCGCGTCGCGCTGCCCGTCGGCTCGAGGACCGCGAGCCGCATCGGGGCCACCCTCGAGGGCGGCCGCTGCATCGACGTGCTCGTCTCGCCGAGCGACGAGGTCGCCTCGCTCGAGGTGGTCGCGGAGGACGAGACCGGCAGGATCGTCGCGCGCGCCCGCGAGCGGGGCCAGGATCGCCTGCTGCTCCTCTGCTCGACGATCTCGATCGAGCTCTCGATCGCCGTCCGCTCGCGCGGCACCCAGGGCCTCGTGGCCGTGGTCGTCGGCCGCTCGCAGCCGGGCGCCGAGGCGGAGATCTCCGGGGCCACGCCGATCGAGCGCGTGACCGAGAGCCGCGACCTCGCCGAGGCGCGGGCGGCCCACGGCCGCGCGCTCGCGGGCCGGGGCTACGGCGCGCCGCGCGTGTCGACCGGGGCCGCGCGGCTCGGCAGCCGCACGACGCTCCCGATCGAGCTGCCGGCCGGCTGCGCGCGGATCGACGTGCTGGCCGGCAGGCCGCTCGCCGACGTGCTCGCGGAGCTCTGGAGCGACGCCCACGCCCTCCTCGGCCGCGCCCGGGGCGGCGCCCGGGCGACGCTCTTCGCCTGCGGGAGCGGCGGCCCCGCCCGGATCGACGTCGAGTCGATGGCGCAGCCCGGCCCGTTCGCCGTGGAGGTCCGCAAGGAGCCCAAGGCCCCGCCCGCGCTCGTCGCGCACCCGCTCGCCGCCGCGAGGCTGCTCGGGCGCATGAGCGCCGCCGGCCTCGTCGACGCCGCGGCGGCCTCCGGCGCCCAGACGGTGGCGCTCGACGCCTCGCGCCTCAAGATCCTCCCGCTCCAGATCCCGGCCAACACGTGCGCCGAGGTGATCGCGGCGCTCGACGCCGGGGGCGCCGGCGTCGATCTGCGGCTCGTCGACACCTCGACCGGGGAGAGCTCGCTCGCCCGCGCGCGCCATATCGTGTCCGACAGCCGCTGCGCCGGCGCCTCGCCCGTCCCCGCGTCGATCGAGCTCCGGCTCGCCGACGGCAAGGGCGAAGCCCTCGTGCTGACCCGCACCTCCTCCCGAGCGCCGTCGCCCTGAGGCCGCCGCCGCGGGGCGGCGCCCCCGCAGGCTTGACAGCGGACACCTCGGCGCCCTCAGATACGGCCGAGAGGCCCTTTCATGTCGTCGGGTCGCTTCGCCATCGCCACGCACGCCCTGGCGCTGCTCGCGCAGACCGGTGAGAGCTGCGCGAGCGACGAGCTGTCGGCGAGCATCAACACGAACCCCGCGTTCCTGCGGCGCATCCTCGCGCGCCTGTCGCAGGCCGGGCTCATCGAGGCGCGGGAGGGCCGCGCGGGCGGCTATCGCCTGGCGAGGCCGGCGAAGCGGATCCGGCTGAGCGAGGTGTATGCCGCCGTGGAGCCGGAGGGCGCCATCGCGCCGAGCCCGTGCGAGCCGAACGCGAAGTGCCCGATCGGGGCGGGGATCCAGCGGGCGTTCGACGAGGTCGCGGACGCTGCCAACGAAGGGCTGCTGCGCGGCCTCTCGCAGAAGACCGTCGCGGACATCGCGCTCCGGGCGCAGCACCTCGGCCGCCCTGCGCCGGCGCCGGTCAAGGCCCGCTGATCGGCCCGCGCGGCGGTCTCCCCTCCCCTGGCAGAAACTGAAACCGTGCCTATAACAGTTCATGCGAGCGTCGCTGTCGCGACCAGGCCGGCGTCGAGCCGGCGCGCGCGGCCAGGGGCGCTCGCTTCCGAGAAGAACTGAAAGGACAGCGCCATGGGCAGCAGCAACGTCATTGAAGTCAACGACCTGAATTTCGCGCGAGAGGTCCTGGAGACGGACACACCGGTGCTCGTGGACTTCTCCGCGTCCTGGTGCGCCCCCTGCAAGCGGCTCGCGCCGATCGTCGATGAGATCGCGGCGGAGACAGCGGGCCAGGTCAAGGTGGTCAAGCTCGACGTCGACGCGTCGCCCGCGGCCGCGAAGCGCTTCGGGATCCGGGGTCTACCGACCGTGGTCGCCTTCCAGAACGGCGAGCCTCTCGGGCGGCACATCGGCCTCACGAACAAGAAGACGCTGCTCGCGCTCCTCGGCCGTTGAGCACGTTGAGCGCATCGAGCGCATCGAGCGCGCCGGGCCTTCGCGGGCGCCTCACCGCCGATCGCCGGCGTCGTGATGCTCCCCACACATGACGCGGATGCCGCCGCGGCGCCGTGCGCGGGTTTCCGACATCG